>SXNB01000184.1 GCA_005777205.1 Burkholderiales bacterium
GAGCATGCGGAGGAGAAGATCACAACTGCCACATCGGCGCGCACACCGCGATGGCGGGCTGCGTCGCCGTGGCCGGCAGCGCGCGCATCGGCAGCCACTGTTCCATCGGGGCGGGCGCGCTGATCCTCGGCCATCTCGAGATCTGCGACCATGCCCGTGTTTCGGCGGGCACGGTGATCTCGCGCTCGATCCGCGAACCTGGAACCTACACTGGCATGTATCCGGCGGATAACCACGAAGCCTGGCTGCGCAACACCGCGCAGGTGCGCCACCTCAACGCGCTGGCGCAGCGGGTGCGGGACCTAGAGCGCAAACTTGGAACCAAAAGGGGCGGCAATGGGTGAAATGGATGTCCACGAGGTGCTCGCGCGCCTGCCGCAACGCTTCCCGTTCCTGATGGTGGACCGGGTGCTCGAGTGCGAGCCGGGCAAGCGCATCGTGGCGTTGAAGAATGTGTCGGTGAACGAGCCGTTCTTCCCCGGGCACTTCCCGCACCGGCCGGTGATGCCGGGGGTGTTGATCCTGGAGGCTATGGCGCAGGCGGCCGGGATCCTGGTGTTCAAGACCATGAATGCGGTCCCCGACGAAAGTTCAGTTTACTACTACGCCGGGATCGACAATGCCCGCTTCAAAAAGCCGGTGGTGCCGGGCGACCAGCTTGTGGTCGAGGTCACGATCACCGCCTCCAAGCGCGGCATCTGGAAGTTCGGCTGCCGTGCGAGCGTCGCGGGCTGCGTGGTCGCCGAGGCGGATATCCTCTGTACGGTGCGGGCCGCGCCGCAAGCATGATCCATCCCAGCGCGATCATCGAGGCCGGTGCGAAGCTGGCGCCGGATGTCTCGATCGGCGCCTACAGCCTGATCGGCCCGCAGGTCGAAATCGGTGCGGGCAGCGTCATCGGTCCGCACGTGGTCATCGAGGGCCGCGTGAAGTTGGGACGCGACAACCGCATCGCGCAATTCGCCTCAATCGGCGGGCCACCGCAGGACAAGAAGTATGCCGGCGAGGAAACCGCGGTCGAGATTGGCGACGGCAACACCAGTCGCGAGTTTGTCACCATTAACCGCGGCACCCTCAGTGACGCGCGGGTGACGCGGGTCGGCGACGACAACTGGATCATGGCCTACGTGCACTTCGCGCACGACTGCCAAATCGGTAGCAACACCATCTTCGCTAATGCGTGCGAGCTGGCAGGCCATGTGCACGTCGGCGACTGGGCGATTCTGGGCGCCACCACACTGGTGCACCAGTTCGTCCATGTCGGTGCGCACAGCTTCACCGGCATGGGCACCTACCTCGACCGCGACCTGCCACCCTACGTCAAGGCGGCCGGGAACATGGCCAAGCCCTTCGGCATCAACAGCCGGGGCTTGCGTCGGCGCGGCTTCTGCGATGCCTCGGTGATCGCGCTCAAGCGCGCCTACCGCAGCCTTTACCGCTCCGGCCTCACGCTGGAGGAGGCGCGCCGGGAACTCGATATCCAGTCCTCGGATTCGCCGGAAGTGCGCCTGCTGGCCGCGTTCCTGGACGGCTCTAGCCGCGGCATCATTCGCTAGTGAGCGGGGACGAGCAGGGCACGGCGCAGCCGCCAGCGCGCATCGGCATGGTCGCCGGGGAGGCTTCCGGCGACCTGCTGGCGGCGCATCTGATCGCGGCGCTCAAGGCGCGCCGCCCGGGCCTTGCCTTCTACGGCATTGGCGGCCCGAAGATGGCCGCGCAGGGATTCGACGCCCTGGTCCCCATGGACAAGCTGGGCGTGCGCGGCTATGCGGAGGTGGCCCGCCACTATCGCGAGATCATGGGCATCCGCAAGCGGCTCGCGACGCGCTTCCTCGCCGACCGACCCGGGCTGTTCATCGGCGTCGACTCCTCGGACTTCAACCTCGACCTCGAGCGCCAGCTCAAGGAAGCCGGTATCCCGGCGGTGCAGTACGTCAGCCCGTCGATCTGGGCCTGGCGCGGCTGGCGCCTGCGCCGGATCGCGAAGTCGGTGTCGCACATCTTGGCCATGTTTCCGTTCGAACCGGCCCTGTACAACAAGGCGGGCGTCCCGGTGACCTACGTCGGCCATCCGTTGGCGGACATCATTCCGCTGGATCCCGACAAGGGCGCGGCACGCGCCGAGCTGCGCCTGCCGCTGCGCAGCCCCATTGTCGCGCTGCTCCCGGGCAGCCGGCGCTCGGAACTGCGTTACATGGCCGACTTGTTCATCAAGACCGCGCGCCGCATGCTGCACGACGCGCCAGAGCTGCACTTCGTGTGCCCGACGGTGTCCCGTGCGACGCGCGAGCTGCTGGAGGAGGCGCTACGTCGCAACGAAGCACGGAACCTGCCGCTGACACTGCTGTTCGGCCACTCGCACGAAGCACTGGCGGCAGCCGACATCGCGCTGGTGGCCAGCGGCACCGCAACGCTGGAGACCGCGCTGTTCAAGACGCCGATGGTGATCACCTACCGGCAATCGCCGCTGACCTGGGTATTGATGAAGCGGATGCTTTACCTGCCCTACATCGGCCTGCCGAATATCCTTGCCGGGGAGCGCCTGGTGCCGGAGTTCGTTCAGGACCAGGCCACGCCCTGCGCGCTCGCAGAAGCGCTGCTTTCACTGTTGCAGGACGGCAACGAGCAGCGCCGGCAGGTCGCGAAATTCCGCGAGATCCACGCCACCCTGCGGCAGAACACCGCGGAGAAGGCCGCCGAGGCGGTGCTGCGGCTGCTCGATGGGGCTTGAGCCCGCGATCTGCGGCGTCGACGAGGCCGGCCGCGGCCCGATTGCCGGGCCGGTGTACGCAGCGGCGGTGGTCCTCGATCCGCGGCGCCCGGTCGAGGGCCTGGCCGACTCGAAGCTGTTGTCCGCGGGGCGGCGCGAAGTGCTGGCAGCCCTGATCCGCGAGCGTGCCCTCGCGTGGGCCGTGGCGACGGCCACGGTTGAGGAAATCGACCGCATCAACATCCTGCAGGCCTCGCTGCTCGCCATGCGCCGCGCGGTGGAGGCGCTTGGCCTGGTGCCCGATGAAGCCTGGGTGGACGGCAACCGCTGTCCGGTGCTGCCGTGCGCCTCGTGCGCGATCATCGGCGGCGACCGCCTGCATCCGGTGATCTCTGCGGCCTCCATCCTGGCCAAGACGGAGCGCGATGCGGAGATGCAAAGACTTCACCTTCTGTACCCGGACTACCACCTGAACCGGCACAAGGGCTATCCGACTGCGGAACACCTCGCGCTTCTGGAGCTGCACGGGCCGGCGGCGATCCACCGCCGCTCGTTCGGGCCGGTCAGGCGGCTGCTCGCCCGGGAAAGCTGATGGCTGCGCGCAGCGCTGCCGCCTCGTTGCGCGGCGCGACCATCGGCCTCAGCTTACGCATCCAATGCAGCAGTCTCCGGTAGAAGCCGGGGTCGGCTTGCGCCCGTGTCAGCAATGCCGCCAGCGCTGCCTCGTCTCCTGTCGGGTAATAACCGGGATAGCCCGCGCCGAGCAGTCCAACGTTCCCGGGGATGCGGGAGGCGAGGACCGGCACGCCGATGCGGAGTGCTTCCGACACGACATTGGCGCCGCCCTCCATCCGAGAAGAGACCACCAGGACATGGCTGGAGGCTAGCCAGCGCAGGGCCGTCGCGTGCGGCACGCTGCCCAGCCAGCGGTAACGTGCGTCGCGACGCATTGCAGCCTTCGCCTGCCGCGCCAGGGCGGCGTCGAGCGCTTCTCCCAGCTGGATGAGCTGGAAGCCGGCGCGCTCCGGAAGCAGTTGCAGCGCCGCCAGCGACCGCAGGGAATCCTTTTCCTCTCGCAGATGGCCGATCACGGTGGCACGGAAGCCTCGCGCCACCGGCCGGTGGCGCCGCTGAGTCGAGGACGATTGCACTACCACCGTGACCTTGCGCCGCAGGACGGGCGCCATTTCGCGCGCGGCAAGGCGCTGCAGCGTGATGAACCGGTCTGCGAGTTGCAGCGATTCCTGAGCTTCCCGCGAGTTGCGGATGTCTCGGTAGACGTCGGTTCCGGTCAAGGCGAGGACCAGGGGACGGCCCGGATGCGCCTGTGCGAAGGCCTTGATCGACGCGTGGCTGCGGCGAGCGTGCAGCGCGAGCATCAGGTGGGCGGGGTCTTGCGGCCGCCATACGGTCCCAACCGTAACCCGGTGCCCCGCCGCGCGCAGCATCGCGGCCCAGCGCAGGGCAGTGTGGCGGTTGCCGGCGCGGGAACCCGCGCCGGCGGGCGTGACCAGCGCGATTCTCATGCGCGCCTAGGTTCGCTAGACTGCGCGGGCTCATGAGCGAATCCACCCCCGCCGCCGAACTGCAGGACGCCCGCGCCCGCGCGCGCGCGATGGCGGACGACCTTGTCGGCGCCCGCGAGCTCGGCCCGCTGCTGCCGATTGTCAATCCGCCGCGCTGGGAAATCGGGCATGTGGGCTGGTTCCAGGAGTACTGGTGCCTGAGGCGCACCGCGCCGGGCCTGCATTCGCTCGAACGGCATGTCTCGATTCTGCCCAATGCGGACGCGCTCTACAACTCTGACACGGTGCCGCATGATTCACGCTGGTCGCTGCCGCTGCCAGACTTCGCCGCCGCCCTGCGCTATCGCAACGAGGTGCTGGCGCGCGTGCTGGCTCAGGATCCGCGAGAGGGGGAGGACGCCTATTTCGCGAGGCTCGCGGCACGCCACGAGGACATGCACGCCGAGGCGTTTCACTACACGCGCCAAACGCTGGGCTACGAGGCGCCCGCGATTGCGGACCGGCCGCATCGGCCCGGCGAACGCGCGGAGGGCGACGTGGCGGTGCCGGGCGGCGTCTTCGAGCTCGGCGCCGCTGCGGACGCAGGCTTCGTGTTCGACAACGAGAAATGGGCGCATCCGGTCGTCCTCGCCCCGTTCCGGATCGCCCGCGCGGCGGTGACCAACGCTGAGTACCTCGCCTTCGTCGAGGCGGGCGGGGCGCCGCCAGGGCACTGGCGCGAGGCAGGAGGGGGGGGCTGGCAGCAGCGGCGCTTCGACCTCTGGAGGCCGCTAGCGGAGGATGAGCCGGTGATTCATGTCAGTTGGGACGCGGCCCAGGCATTCTGCCGCTACGCCGGCCGCCGCCTGCCGACCGAGGCGGAATGGGAGTTCGCTGCCACCTGGGACCCCGTCTCGGGCCGCAAGCGCGTGTTTCCTTGGGGAGATGAACCCTGGAGGGGATCGAAAGCGAACCTCCACAACGGGACCCTCGCGAGCGTCCACGCCTATCCGGAGGGCGACAGCGCACTCGGCGTGAGGCAGATGATTGGCAACGTCTGGGAGTGGACCTCAAGCGACTTCCTGCCCTATCCGGGATTCCTGCGCGACCCGTACAAGGAATACTCCGAACCCTGGTTCGGCAACCACAAGGTTCTGCGCGGCGGCTGTTTTACCACCTCGCCACGGATTGCGCGTGCCACCTACCGCAATTTCTACTCCAGGGATCGGTCGGACGTGTTCGCCGGCCTGCGCACCTGCGCGCTCGAGCGCGGATGACGATCCTGCGCTCGAGCGACAATCCCCGGCTGCGGCGCTGGATCCGGCTGGCGGCGGATCCGCGCCAACGGCGCAGCAAGGGCTGCGCCCTCATCGAGGGACCGCACCTGATCGCCGCCTGCCTGGCTGCCGGGGTCAAGCCGGAGGCGTTGATCCTGAGCGAGAGCGGAGCAGGACGCGCCGAGATGGCGCAGCTGGTGCGGCAATCCGGCGCCACGGCAACGATCCTGGCGGACAAGCTGTTCGCGGCGCTCGCGGACTCCGAGACACCGCAGGGTATCGCGGCAGAGATCCGACTGCCGCGAGAAGCAACCGACCTTAACGCGGTGGCATCATGCGTGTTCTTGGACGGTATCCAGGATGCGGGCAACGTCGGCACCATCCTGCGCAGCGCGGCAGCCTTCGGCGTCCCGGTCGCAGTACTCGGGCCCGGTTGCGCCGATGCCTGGTCGCCCAAGGTGCTGCGGGCGGCCATGGGCGCGCATTTTTCAATCGGACTGCGCCGCAGCGATGACCTGGCATCCGACCTGGACCGTTTCGGTGGCCGTGTCGCCGTCGCCGTACCGCGCGGTGGCGTGCCGCCCGCGGAAGCGGACCTCTCAGGGCGCCTTGGCTGGATCATGGGGGCCGAAGGGCATGGCGTAAGCGCCGCGCTTGCCGCGCGTGCCGGGCTCCGGGTGACGATCCCGATGCGGGGAGGCGCCGAGTCGCTCAACGTCTCGGCCGCGGCAGCAATTCTGTTCTACGAGTCGGCGCGGCTCAGAAAACGTGGCGCTCCAGGTTGAGCTCGCGCAGGATGGTGGTGGCGATCTCTTCGATGGACTTGGTGGTGGAGTTAATCCACTTGATACCTTCGCGCCGCATCAGCGCCTCGGCGCGCTCCACTTCGTAGCGGCAGTTCGCCAGGTCAGAGTACGTGCTGGAGGGCCGCCGCTCGTGGCGGATCTCACTCAGGCGCTCGGGCGCGATGGTCAGGCCGTGGAGCTTGTGCCGGCAGCTCCTCAGGGCCTCGGGCAGCTGCATACGGGCGAAGTCCTCCGGGATCAGGGGGTAGTTGGCTGCCTTGACGCCAAACTGCAGCGCAAGGTACAGGCTGGTCGGAGTTTTGCCGCTGCGCGAGACCCCCACCAGGATGACGTCGGCCTCGGCCAGCTCCCGGTGCGAGGCGCCGTCGTCGTGCGCCATGGAGAAATTGATCGCCTCCATGCGCTGCTTGTATTCCTGCTTGTCGGTGGAACTATGCGATCGACCGATGGTGTGACTGGACTTTATACCCAAGCCAGCCTCGAGCGGGTCGATGAAGGTCTCGAAAAAGTCCAGAAACACTGCGTTGGCTCGACGCACTACTTCGCGCAGGTCGTTATTGACCAGCGTGGAGAACACGATCGGCGTCCCGGTGCCGACCAGGGACTCGCGCTCGATGCGCTCCAGGCATTCGGCGGCCTTGTCCACGCTGTCGATGAAGGGCAGGGTGACCTGATTGAACTCCGCGCCTTCGAACTGCGTCAGCAGGCTGTGGCCCAGCATCTGCGCCGTTATGCCGGTGCCGTCGGAGACGAAAAATACGGTGCGGCGCTGCGTCATGGCCGATAAAATAACACCGCATGACGCATTCCACGCACAGATTTGTCTCGTGGCTCAAGGAGCTGCGCATGGGCGACCTGCCCAGCGTCGGCGGCAAGAATGCCTCGCTTGGAGAGATGATCGGGGGGTTATCGGAGGCGGGCATCCGGGTACCGGGCGGCCTGGCTACTACGGCCGACGCCTACCGGCGATTTCTGCAGGTGGGGGACCTGGACCAACGCATCGCCGAGCGCATTGCGAAACTCGATCCCGAGAACGTTACGGCACTAGCTGCTTGCGGTTCGGAGATACGAGGCTGGATCGAAAAAGCTCCCTTTCCAGCTGATGTTGAAGATGAAATAAGATCGTTTTATCAGGAACTTGAGCAAGATATTTCAAGTGATGCTTCATTTGCGGTTCGTTCTTCTGCTACGGCCGAGGACCTGCCCGACGCGTCCTTCGCCGGCCAACAGGAGACCTTCCTGAACATTCAGGGCATAGACAACGTGCTGGCGGCAATTCGCCATGTCTATGCCTCTCTGTACAACGACCGTGCCATCTCCTACCGGGCGCACCAAGGCTTCGCGCACGGCGAGGTTGCGTTATCTGCTGCCGTACAGCACATGGTTCGGAGCGACCTGGGCGCCAGTGGGGTCTTGTTCACGCTCGATACGGAGTCAGGTTTCCGGGAAGTGGTTTTTATCACTTCCGCCTGGGGCCTTGGCGAGTCCGTGGTTCAGGGAGCGGTGAACCCGGACGAATTCTATGTCCACAAGCCAATGCTGCAGGCGGGAACGCCCGCCATCTTGCGCCGCGGACTGGGCTCGAAGCACCAGAAAATGGTCTTTGACGAGGGCCGCTCGGCCGGACGTTCGACGCGCATGGTCAAGGTCTCGCCGGCGGACGCCGACCGCTTCTCGCTGACCGACGCAGAGGTGCTGGAACTCGCGCGGATGGGCTGTGCTATCGAAAAGCACTATGGCCGCCCGATGGACGTCGAATGGGCGAAAGATGGCGGCGACGGCAAACTCTATGTGCTGCAGGCGCGGCCCGAGACCGTGCGCGCACGGGCCGATGTCGGCAGCGAGGAACGCTTTCAATTGCGCGGCAGCGCAAGGGTGCTGGCGAGCGGGCGCGCGATCGGTCAACGTATCGGCGCCGGCAAGGTTCGAATCATCGGCAATGCCTCCGAGATGTCGAAGGTGAAGAAAGGCGACGTCCTCGTCACGGACATGACGGATCCGAACTGGGAACCGGTGATGAAGGTGGCGGCTGGCATCGTCACCAATCGCGGGGGCCGCACCTGTCATGCCGCAATCATCGCGCGCGAGTTAGGCATCCCGGCGGTAGTAGGCTGTGGTGACGCCACCTCAACGTTGCGGGATGGACAGTCGGTGACCGTGTCCTGCGCTGAAGGTGACACCGGCCATATCTACGAAGGCGCACTGCCATTCGAGGTCACCACCACCGCGAGGGGCGAGCTGCCGATGATCCCGGTCAAGATCGCGATGAACGTCGGTAATCCGCGCCTGGCGTTCACCTTCGCCCAGCTGCCCAATGCCGGCGTCGGGCTTGCGCGGCTGGAGTTCATCATCAACAACGAGATCGGCGTGCATCCCAAGGCCTGCCTGGAGCACGCTTCGCTGCCGCTGGAGCTGAAAGCCGCGGTGTCGCGCGCCGCGCGCGGCTATGCCGACCCGCGCAGCTTCTTCCGCGACAAGCTGGTGGAGGGGATCGCCACCATCGCTGCCGCGTTCTGGCCCAAGCCGGTAATCGTGCGGCTGTCGGATTTCAAGTCCAACGAATACCGCAAGCTGCTGGGCGGGGCGCGCTACGAGCCGGAGGAGGAGAATCCGATGCTCGGGTTCCGCGGCGCCTCGCGCTACCTGGCGAAGGACTTCCAGGACTGCTTCGAACTGGAGTGCGAGGCGCTGCGCAAGGTGCGCGGCGAGATGGGCTACTCCAACGTCGAGATCATGGTGCCCTTCGTGCGCACGGTCGGCGAGGCGCGCGAAGTGGTGGCGCTGTTGGGCAGGAACGGCCTCAAGCGCGGCGAGAACGGCCTC
>SXNB01000185.1 GCA_005777205.1 Burkholderiales bacterium
CAGCCACAGCGCGCCGTCCTTGTCGTAGGTTCTGCCGCTCGCCACCAGCGCCTTCACCGCGGCCTCCACCTTGCCCTCCGTATACAGGCTGGATTCGAGGTAGTAGACGTCGAACTTGACGCCAAAGGCCTTCAGGTCCTCGTCCTGCTCGCGTCGCAGCGCGGCGACCGCGAACAGGCGAATGGCGTCCAGTTCCTCGACGCTGCCGCCGCCCGCCGCATAGTCGCGCGCGATCTCGACGATGTATTCGCCTTGGTAGCCGTCCTGCGGCCAGCCCGGCTGGCCAGGCTCGATGCCGCGGGCCCGCGCCTGCACCGAGCGCGCGAGGTTCTGGATTTGCGCGCCGGCGTCGTGGTAGTAGAACTCGCGGGTCACCGCGTGGCCCTGCGATTCCAGCAGCGCCGCGATGGCGTCGCCCAGCGCCGCCTGGCGGCCGTGGCCGACGTGCAGGGGCCCCGTCGGGTTGGCGGAGACGAATTCGACCATCACCTTGCTGCAGGCAGCGACGCCAGCGCAACCGAACGCGGCGCCCTCGGCAAGGACGCGGCGGATGATGTCCTGCTTCGTGTCCTGCTTCAGCCGGAAATTGATGAACCCGGGACCAGCGAGCTGCGGCGCCTCGACCGTGCCGGACACCGTCGCCCAGACCGGGGACGCGCACAGCTTTTGTGCCAGTTCGCGCGGGTTCTTCCCCGCCTTTTTCGCGACCTGAAGGGCAAGGTTCGACGACCAGTCGCCGTGCTCCGGGTTCTTCGGGCGCTCCAGCAGAATCGCGACCTCGCCCGCCTCCGGCGCCTCGGCGCGCAAGGCCGCGCCAAGTGCTTCAATCAGGACCGATTTCGGGTCGCGCATGGGGGCGCGAATTATACCGGGAGGACCTCAGTCGAACTCGATCGGGTCCACGTCCAGGTGCCAGCGCACGTTGCGCGGCGCGCCGTCGTAGAGCCGTTCGCTCCAGGCCGCAAGCAGGGACTGCAGGGCCGGGCGCGAGCGCGACTGCACCAGCAGCTGTGCGCGCTCGAAGCCGGCGCGACGCGTGATCACGTGCGGCACCGGGTCGTAGATACTCACTTCCCCGGGCGGCGTCACCGAGGCCGCGACCTCGCGCAGGAAATCCATCGACACCTGCAGCTGCTTCGCCTCCGCGCGCAGCGCGGCTTCGTGCACGAACGGGGGAAACCCGGCGCTTTCCCGGTCGGCCAGTTGCGCCTCGGCGAAGCTGGGGTAGTCGTGCCGCACCAGCGCCCCAAACAGCGGGTGCTTCGGGAACTTGGTCTGCACCATGACCTCGCCCTCCTGCTCGCGGCGGCCAGAACGGCCGGCGACCTGCGCGAGGGTGGCGAACAGGCGCTCCGCCGCCCGATAGTCGGTGGAGAAGAGCGAGTTGTCTGCGCCCAGCACGCAGACCAGCGTCAACCCGGGGAAGTCATGGCCCTTGGCAAGCAGCTGCGTGCCCACCAGCAGGTCGGCTTCCCCGCGCCGGATGCCCTCCAGCGCCTGCTCCAGCTCGCCGCGTCGGCGCGCGCTGTCGCGGTCAATGCGGGCGATGCGGGCCTCCGGGAAGAGGCCCGTCAGCGTTTCCTCAACGCGCTGCGTGCCGCGGCCCACCGGGCGCAGGTCCGGGTTGCCGCAGGTGGGGCAGGCGCGAGGGATCTTCTCTTCCCAGCCGCAGTGGTGGCAGCGCAGCCGTTTGCCAACCGCGTGCAGCACCAGGTTCGCGGTGCAGCGCTCGCAGCCCGCGGCCCAGCCGCAGGATTCGCAGGCGAGCGCTGGCGAGTAGCCACGACGGTTGATGAACACCAGGCTCTGCTCGCCGCGCGCGAGGCGGCTACGGATCGCCTCTACCGTGCTACGGGCGAAGCCGTGATCGGCCGATTCGATGCGAAGGTCCACCAGGCGCACCCTTGGCAGCGTCGCGCCGGGTACGGCGCGCTCGGGCAGGTCGATCCGCTCGTAGCGCCCGGCGCGGCAGTTGTGCCAGGTCTCCAGCGCCGGGGTCGCGGTGCCCAGCACCACCGGGCAGCCGGCGACCTTGGCGCGAAACACCGCCGCATCGCGACCGGAGTAGCGCAGGCCCTCCTGCTGCTTGAACGCGGTGTCGTGCTCCTCGTCCACCACCACCAGGCCGAGGCACGGCAGCGGTGTCAGCGCGGCCAGCCGCGTGCCGAGCACGATTCCGGCCTCGCCGCGCGCCGCGTCCAGCCAGGCGTGGGTGCGAGCGCCCGCTTCCAGCGCGCTATGCAGGATGGCGATATTCTCGCGCGGGAAGGCGTGACGAAAGCGCGCTTCCAGCTGAGGCGTGAGCCCGATCTCGGGAACCATCACCAGCGCCTGGGCGCCGCGCTCCAGCACGCGCGCGATGAGCCGAAGGTAGACCTCGGTCTTGCCGCTGCCGGTGACGCCGTGCAGCAGAAAGGGCTTGAAGTTCCCCAGCGCGGCGCCAATGCGCTCGATCGCATCGGCCTGCGCCGGGTTCGGTTCGTTGCCGGAGATGAAGCGTGGTTCGTCGGGGCCGCCTTCGGCTGGCGAGGGGCTCGGCCTGCGTTTGGGCAAGGCCTTCACCGAGCGCAGGCGGGGCGGGAGCGATCCGGCGACCGTCTCGCCCAGCGGCCGCTGGTAGTAGCTTGAAAGGAAGCGCATCAGTTCCATCCAGTCCGGCGGCAGGCGCGGCGCATCCTCCAGCGTGCGCACGATGGGTTTCAAACGCTCGTGCGGAATGGGACTGGCGGCGACGCATTCCATGACGATGCCGACGCGTTCGCGTCGGCCGAAAGGAACGACGACGCGATCGCCGGGGCGTGCCGGCGTCTGCTGTGCGTCCGACGGCTGAAGGTAGTCGAACAGCGTCGCGAGCGGAACGTCGAGCGCGACGCGAAGCACATTCATCCCAGGGGCAG
>SXNB01000186.1 GCA_005777205.1 Burkholderiales bacterium
ACTCGCTGCTGGGCAACCTGAAGCCCGGCGACATCCCGGCGGAGGTGCGCACGCGCGCGATCGCGGTGCTGATCGAGAACTACTTTCGGCCCGGAACCGTGCTGCAGGCCGGCTATCCGCTGGACATGCGCTACGCCGGGCCGCGCGAGGCGCTGCTGAACGCAGTGTTTCGCCAGAACTATGGCTGCTCGCACCTCGTGGTCGGGCGCGATCATGCCGGTGTCGGCAGCTACTACGGCCCGTTCGACGCGCACAAGATTTTCGACGAGATCCCGGCCGATGCGCTGCACACCAAGCCGCTCAAGATCGGCGTCACCTTCTGGTGCTACCGCTGCAACGGCATGGCCTCGGACCGCACCTGCCCGCATCCGGACGCAGACCGGCTACAGGTGTCGGGGACGCAATTGAGGAAGTGGCTGGAGGAGGGTGCCGAGGTGCCAGGCGAGTTCAGCCGGGCGGAGGTACTGGGCGTGCTGAAGGCGTACTACGCGGCGGGGCGGTAACGGCGGTCCTCGTATTTCGAATTGTGTTACAATTAAAGATACAAGACGTGAGGTGCGAACCATGGGAACGTTGAATGTCCGCCTCGATGACGCGCTCGACCATCGATTGGCGCGCGAGGCCGAAGTAACTTCGCAGACGCGATCCGATCTTGCGCGCGAGGCCATCGCGGAGTACCTCGACCAGCGGGAACGGAATCGCTTTCATGCCGAGATCGCGCGCGCCGCGCGAGCGGACCGCAGCGACGCCTTGGCAATCGCGAACGAGGCATTGCGGACTGACAACGAAGCGCTCGAGTTGGCCGACCGCACATTGCAGCAGCCTGCGGCGCCGTACCGCGCCAGGCGCAGGAAGCGCTGATGCGCCGCGGCGAGATATGGGTCGGCAACTTGAATCCGAATCGCGGGACGGAGATCGGCAAAATCCGGCCGGTGCTGATCCTGCAGGCGGATTTCCTGACCGCGCAGGGTGAACCAACCGTGATCGTGCTGCCGCTGACGACGCAGGTGCGCCCGGCGAAGGAACCCTTGCGCGTGATCATTCGCGCCCGCGATCGCCTCAAGCAGGACTGCCAGGTGGTGACGGAGCAGCCGCGGACTATGGATCGTGCGCGCATTGCCGATGGCCCGCTCGCGCAGCTGACGGGCGAGGAGATGGCCGCGGTGGAGCGCAGTTTCAGGGCGGTGACGGGGCTGCTCTAGCCGCGGGGCAGGCCCGCAGGGCCTTAAAATGTAACCGATCGGTTACATAGCGCCGTCCTAGCGGCAACATCGGGCGCTTCCTGTCGTTGGGGGTGACGCGGTCACCAGCCTTCGCAGAGTGCGGTGTAAGCCGGGGACTCGATCGATGGAGGCCCGATCCCCATGCCTTCCCATCCTGGCGGGCGTGCGCTTCCAGGTCTGCCTGCCCACGCCGATGGCCTCGGGTTACATTAACGAGAGCCCGAAGGCGCTGGCCCGATACCTGCCGGCCTACGAGCGGGCGCTGCTCGCTGCGATCCCTCACGCAGACCTGTCAATCCAGTGGGACGTGTGCCAGGAAGTTCTGATCTTTGAGAATTATTTCCCGTGGCGCACGCCGGCCTACAAGACGGAAATCGCAGACGAGCTCGCGCGCCTCGGGCGGCGGCTCGACTTCCTTCACCTGCCGGCGCCGAAGGACCGCAGCGACACTGCCTATTTCGCGCCGCTCGCGGGGCTGAAGACTCCCCAGGACATCACGCTGTACCTTGGCCTCATCCATCACGACGATGCCGCGGGCGCCGTGGTGCCCGCATTCGATATCGCCACCGAGTGCGGCTGGGGGCGCACCGATTCGTCGCGAGTGCCAGGCCTGATCGCCTCGCATCGCCACGCCATGCAGGGTCAGGACTACGGCTGAGCAGGACCCGGCGGGAGAGGCAGTTGGGTTAACATCCATGTTGGAGAAAGTTCTTGCCCGGGGCGTTCCGGGCGCTTGCAAGGAGGACATGACCATGAAATTCCGTACCGGTGCGCTCGCGGTGGCCGCGGCGCTGGTGGCAGTGCCCGTTTCCGTCAGCGCGCAAACCAAGCTGATCATCGGCTCCTGGGCGGCGCCCACCCACGAAGTCAACACCACGCTGTTCCCGCACTGGGCGCAGGAGGTCGAGAAGGCCACCGGCGGTCGCGTCAAGTTCGAGATCAAGTACAACCTGGCGCCGCCGCCGGGCTACTTTGACGCAGTTCGTGACGGCGTCGCCGACGCGACCTGGGTCTTCCACGGTTACAACCCGGGCAAGTTCGTCGCCACGCAGGTGATGGAAATGCCGGGCCTCGGTGCCCGTGCCCCGGCCGGTTCAGCGGCCT
Source organism: Burkholderiales bacterium (assembly GCA_005777205.1). Lineage (GTDB taxonomy): Bacteria > Pseudomonadota > Gammaproteobacteria > Burkholderiales > SG8-39 > RBG-16-66-20. The sequence continues at coordinate 2,328 of SXNB01000186.1, forward strand.
ACTGGCGCGTCTACGAAAAGCACCTCGCCAAGGCGAACGAGCACGAAGGCGTGAAGGTGATGGCGCTGATGACCCACGGCGGTGGCGTCATCCATTCTCAGAAACCCGTCAAGTCCTGGACAGACCTCAAGGGCCTCAAGGTGCGCCTGCCGGGCGGCATCGCCTCCAAGGTGGGCGAGGCCTTCGGCGCGGTGGCGGTGACAGTGCCCGCCCCCAAAGTCTACGAGACGCTGTCTTCGCGCGTGGCGGAGGCGGTGTTCATGCCCTGGGAGGTGCAGAAGAGCTTTCGGGTTGCCGAGGTCACCAAGCATATCCTCGAATTTCCGGGCAACCTGTACGACGGCAGCTTCGCCATCGTGATGAATCCGGCGAAGTTCAATGCGCTTACGCCTGCGGACCAGAAGGCGGTGATGAGCGTCTCGGGCGAGAAACTCTCGTACTTCGCGGGCGGCACTTGGGCCCAAGCCGACGTCGCCGGACGCGAGGCCGCCAAGGCGGCGGGCAACTCGGTCAGCACCGCGTCGCCCGAAATGCTCGCTGCGCTGAAAAAGGTGAGCGCCGACATCGAGGCCGACTGGATCAAGCGCGCCGCGGGCAAGGGCTACGATCCGAAGGCCGCGCTCGATGAACTGCGCAGCGTCGCGCGCGCCCTCGACAAAAAGTAGCTGGCGACGTGCCAGGCAGTCGGCGGGCGGGGCATTCGCCCCGCCCGGCTGGATCGACCCCTTGACCTCTCCGAGCGAGGCTCCGCCGCGCGCGCCTAGCGCGCTTCGCCTGTTGCTTGGCGCCGCGGACGTGGTCGCTGCGGTGACCCTGCTCGCGCTCTCGGCGGTGACGCTGATCGACGTGGTCGGGCGCTACGTCTTCAATGCGCCGATCGGCGGCGCGGATGAGATGACCGTGTTCCTGATGGCGGTCGGCGTCTACGCCGTGCTGCCGCGCATCTCCCACCGCGAGGAGCACATCGCGGTGGACATCGTCGACCTCGTCTCCCCGCGGCGCTGGCTCGGGCCACGCCAGGCGCTGCTGAACGCGCTCGGTGCCGCCTTCATGGCGATGGTGACCTGGCGCATGTCGATCGTCGCCGCGCGCATGGACGAGGGCAACGAGGTCACCATGTTCCTGCGCCTGCCCAAGGGGCCGCTGGCGTACTTCTTCAGCGCCATGTGCGCCATCGCCGCCGTCCTGCTGGCGTGGAACGTGGTGCGCTACCTGCGCGGGCGCGGGCCGCTGCAGGTGCCCGAGGATGCGCGCGCGGACCGCACGCCGCGCGAGGCGCCGGCCCGGTATGACTGAGCGACGCCGGGGAGGCGGGTAATGGCGATCGCGCTCACGGGCTTCTTCATCCTGCTGCTGCTGATCCTGCTGCGCATGCCGATCGCGTTCGCGATGGGCATGGTGGGATTCTGCGGCTTCTGGTACCTGCGCGGGCTGAATCCGGCGATCGCCACGGTGGGCGAGCGCTTTTTCTCCACGGTGCTCAGCCTGGAGCTCTCGGTGCTGCCGATGTTCGTGCTGATGGGCAACCTCGTCGCGCGCGCCGGGGTCGCGCACGAGCTCTACGCCGCCGCCCAGACGTTTCTCGGCCACCGCCGTGGCGGGCTTGCGATGGCCACCGTAGTCGCCTGCGGCGGCTTCTCGGCGGTCTGCGGCTCCTCGCTCGCCACGGCGGCGACCATGGCCAACGTGGCGATGCCGTCGATGCGCAAGTTCGGCTACCGCGACTCGCTGGCCACCGCTTCGATCGCCGCGGGCGGGACGCTCGGCATCCTCATCCCGCCCTCGGTCATCATGGTGATCTACGGGCTGATGACCGAGACCTCGATCAACCAGCTCTTCGCCGCGGGCTTCCTGCCCGGGCTGATCGGCATCGTCTTCTACATGGCCGCGGTGCAGTGGGCAGTCTGGCGCGATCCCGCCGCCGGCCCGCAGGGCGAGCGCTACAGCTGGCGCGAACGCCTGCAGGCGCTGAAGGGAGTGTGGACAGCCCTCGTGCTGTTCGTCGTGGTGCTTGGCGGCATCTACGGGGACGTGTTTACGTCCACCGAGGCCGCGGGCATCGGCGCCGGCGGCGCGTTCGTTATCGCGCTGTTGCGCGGTGTGGACATGCGGGCGATCTACGATATCGCGGTCGAGAGCGCGCGCACCTCGGCGGTGCTGTTCTTCATTCTCATCGGCGCGCTGGTGTTCTCGAACTTCATCAACGCCGCGGGCCTGCCCGAGGGGCTGCTCGCGCTCGTCACCGGCACCGGCACCAGCCCGATGATGGTGATCTTCATCATCCTGGTGATCTTCATCATTCTCGGCTGCGTGCTCGAAAGCCTGTCGATGATCCTGCTCATGGTGCCGATCTTCTTCCCGGTAGTGGCGGGGCTGGATCTCGGCATCCCTTCGAAGTGGGTGCTGGTCTGGTTCGGCATCATCGTGGTGATGGTCACCGAGATCAGCCTGATCACGCCACCCGTGGGCCTGAACGTCTACGTGCTCTCCAGCGTGCTCCCCGACGTATCCACCACCACCATCTTCCGCGGTATGCTGCCCTTTATCACCGTGGACATTCTGCGGCTCGTGCTCTTTGTGGCAGTACCGTGGATCTCGCTCGTGCTGCCGCAGCTCTTCTACGGCTGAGGCGCGCCGGGCAGACGCAGGCTAGCAGCGGCGAGCGCGGTGGCGTCGCACGCAGCGGCGAATATGTAGCGGTCTGGCCTGAGCAACACCGCAGCGAGTCCCTGCGACGCGAGCCAAGCGCCGGCTTCGCCGCCCGGATCGGGCAGCTGCACCGCGCCGAGCGCGCCCCACGCGAGCGCCGCCGCCGCGCCGGCTCCTTCGAGTGCCGCGCGCGCGCCGAGCACCGCGAAGCGAGCGCCGACCGCCTCGTCCAGT
>SXNB01000187.1 GCA_005777205.1 Burkholderiales bacterium
CGCGCGCTGCCCTCGAACACTTTGAGCGGCGCCTTCAGGTCCCTGACGCTGATGTTGTTCTTTACCAGGTGCGGCGCGCCTTCCAGTCCGTTGGGCGGCTTGCGGGTCACCATGGTGACGGAATGGATCAAGCCTTCGGCGGCGGCCTGCACTGCGTCCAGCCCGAGCAGCGCGCCGCTCGGCACCACGATATGCGCGCCATGCTTCGCGGCCAGGTCCTTCACCTCCGGGTGGGCGAGCAGGGCGCCGACGCTGATCACCACCAGCGTTCGGCCCTTCTTCAGCGCCGGTTCCGCGATCTGCAGGAATACCTCCGCGGGCGCGCATTCGACGACGATGTCGGCATGTTCGGCGAGTTCGGAAAGCGGCACGACCGGTACCGGATGCCGGTAGGCGCTGACCGTGGCTTTCGCCTTCGCCGCGTCGCGCGCGGAAACCACTGCGAGGCGCAGGCCGGGAATGCCTTCGTCTAGTTTCGCCGCGACCTTGCGCCCGATGGCGCCCAGGCTGCCGATGGCGACGGTGATTTCGCTGTTCATCGAAACAGAGGATACCAGCCGGGTGGCGCGGGTTCGCACTAGGCTATGCTTCACCACCCTATGAGCCGTCGCGCCTACCGAATCCTCCCGACCGAGTCCACCACCTTCCATCCTAGGATGATGGGGCGCCGCGGTGCGGTCGCCTCCAATTCGCACCTGTCGGCGAACGCCGGCGCCGACGTGCTCAAGGCGGGCGGCACTGCCATCGACGCTGCGGTCGCGATGGCCTTCGTCGAGGGCCTGGTCAACCCGCAGATGCATACCATCGGCGGCGAATGCCCGATCCTGCTGCGCGTCGCCGGCGAGAGCCGCGTCATCGCGCTCAACGGCAACATGGCGGCGCCGATGAAGGCGACGCCCGAAGCCTATCGCGCGCGCGGGCTCAAGGATGTGCCGGATTCCGGAATTCTGGCTGCTGGCGTGCCTGCGGCGTTCGGTGCGCTGCTCACGGCGCTGACGCGCTGGGGCACGATGCCGTTCCGCGACGTCGTGACGCCGGCGCTCGAGCTGGCGAAGAACGGCTTCCCGGTGTCCGAAGGCCTGCGCAACCAGCACAAATACGGCATCGGTCCCATGCAGGCCCGCTTCCTGAAGGACTGGCCGGGCAGCGCGGAGATGTACCTGCTGGGCAGGAAGGTGCCCGACGTGGGTGCAACGCTCCGGAATCCTGCGCTAATGCGCAGCTACGAGTACCTCGCGGGCCAGAAGGACCCGCTGACGGCGTTCTACCAGGGCGACATCGCCGCCGAGATCGTGAAGTACTCGAAGGCGCACGATGGGCTGCTGGAGATGGAGGACTTCGCGGCCTTCGAGACCCGCATCGAGGAGCCGGCCTCGATGAAGCTGGGCGACACGGAACTGTTCAAGACCGGATTCTGGAGCCAGGGGCCGGCTGAGTTGCAGACGCTCGCCATCATGTGGCAGTTCGACCTGGCGAAGATCGGCTTCGGCACGCCGGACTACTGCCACCTGCTGATCGAGGCCATGAAGCTCGCCTTCGCCGACCGGGAGCAGTACTACGGCGACCCGGCGCAGATCAAGGTTCCGGCGGAAGTCTTGCTCTCCCACGAATACGCAAAGCAGCGGGCCGCGCTCATCGACATGAAGCGCGCGAACCGCGAACTGCGCCCGGGCGATGCCTGGCGCAAGGTCGCGTTGCTGCCCGATGGCGAGAAACTCACCCCGAAGGACTGGGGCGCCGGCACGGTGCACGTGGACGTGGCGGACGCGAAGGGCAACATGGCCTCCTTCACGCCCAGCGGCGCCTGGATCTCGTCGGCCGAGGTGATCCCAGCGCTCGGCTTCCCGCTCTCGACACGCATGATGACCTTCTACCTCGAGCCGGCGAATCATCCGAACATCATGGCGCCCGGCAAGCGCCCGCGCACCACGCTCACGCCGGCGATGGCGTTCAGGAACGGCAAGCCCTGGATGGCCTTCGGCACCATGGGCGGGGACAACCAGGGGCAGTGGCTGCTGCAGTTCTACCTGTGCCGCGCCGCCTTCGGCATGTCCATCCCTCAGGCGATCGAGGCGCCGCGCCTGTCCAGCGAACACACCCCGGGCTTCTTCGCGCCGCACGCGAGCGAGCCCAATCGCACGCGCATCGAGCCCAGGTTTGGCACGAGAGTGCTGGAGGAGTTGAAGGCGCGAGGCCACGACCTCGACATCGCGCCGGATTGGACCGAAGGCTTTGTCTCGGCGGCGCAGTACGACGGCGACACGGGAATGCTGGAAGCGGGTTGCGACCCGCGCGGCTCGAAGTCGGAGTGCTTTCCAGCGTTCGCGATGGCCTGGTGAGGCGGATGCCGGCCTAGGAGATTTCCCGGCGCACGATCGCGGCACCCTTGGCCAGCGCCCTGAGCTTTCCGAACGCAGTTTCCTTCGGCATGTACTTCCTGCCGCCATCCAGCGCCGGGATCAGGTTTTCGGCCTTGACGTATTTCAGGCCAGCGCGGATGCGCGCCGCGACCTGTTCCGCGGTCTCGATCCGGCTGTCGCCGAGGTCGAGCACGCCCAGCA
>SXNB01000188.1 GCA_005777205.1 Burkholderiales bacterium
CGCACCGGGTCGGTGGTGCGGCCGAATTCCGAATCCACCGTGGAGAGCGCGGCCTCGGCCTGCTCCTCGACGTCGTCGTCCGTGGGCGCTACCACCGGCGCATCGGCTGTAATCAGCAGCTGTTCCTGGTCCGGCGCCTGGTCGTAGACCTGGATGCCCATGTCGCCGAAGGTCGAGATGATGGCCTCGATTTGCTCGGCATCCACTAGGTCGTCCGGCAGGTGGTCGTGGATCTCGGCGTAGGTGAGGAAGCCCCGATCCTTGCCCAGCTTGATCAGGTTCTTCAAGCGCGTCCGACGTGTCTCGGCGTCTTCCTTGGGCAGCTCAGCGGGAATGAACCACGCGTCCTTGCGGCCCTTGCGGCCCGGACGGCCCTTGACCTTGGACTTGACCGCCGCGACCTTGGCCTCGAGCAGTTCGAGAGCAGCCTTGGCGCTGGTCTTGATCGGGGCTTTGGCGGCGGCCTTGCCTTTACCGGCCTTGGCGTCGGCCTTGGCGACCGCAGCCTTGGCCGGGGCCTTCCCGGTGCCCGCGACCGGCTTTTGCGCGACTTTGACTTTAGCGACGAGCTTTTTGGCGACGACCTTCTTCAGCAGCTTCTTCGGAACCTTTGCTTTCTTCGCCGCGGCGCGCGCCTTGGGCTTGACCAGCTTCTTCTTTAAGACTTTGATTGCCTTGACTTTCTTGGCTGGCTTGCGGGTTGCGGAAGGCTTCGAATTGCGCTTGGGTTGAGCCATGCTTGCCTCTGAAAAGGTCCTGCTCGGCCCAACAACGAATAGGCCAAAAAAAGGAGCAGGATTTTACCGTAAACCTGCGTCGTTATACAGCTTTTTAGGCGCGCTTCGCCTTGAGTTGGTGCAGCTCCTTCACGCGCTGGTTCAACTCGGCCACCAGCGCCGGGTTCGCAGGAGAGCTGCCAACCTGGCGGGTCAGCGCATCGATTTCCTGGTTCTTGCGCTTGATCCGCAGGGCAAGCTGGATCTGGTGGAATTCGCGCGCCACGCCTTCGCCGCCGGTTTCGCCTTCCTCGATTTCCTCGCCCATTGCCGAGGCCATCACCTTGAACACGATCTGCTCGAACTCCGTGCCCTGGAAACGCTCCACCAGAACCGCACCGCTAACACCTTCTTCGGGCGCGAATTCCGCCACTGCGCGCAGCGCTGCTGTCTCGAGCAGCTCGGGGTCGAGCAGTTCGTCCTCGACTTGCGCCGCCAGCGAAGGCCTGGACAACACGCAGCGCAGGAGGTTGCGCTCCTGCGTCAGAGTCAGCGGCGGCGCCGAGCGCGCCGGCGCCCGGTTCTGGTATTGGCTGGGGGCGCCGCCCGGCGCGATCAAGCGCTGGATGTCCTCGACCGCGAGGCCGGACAGGCGCGCGATCTCGCGCCCGATTTGCAGCCGCAGCACCTGCGCAGTCACCTTCTGCAGATGGGGATTGGCGCGCGCGACGAACTGCGAGCGACCCTCGGCGCTGCCCAGGTTCAATCCGACCTGCAATTCCGCGATGAGGAATGCCGAAAGTGGCTGCGCCTCCGTCACCATGCGCTCGAACGCCTCCTTCCCGTGGGCCCGGATGTAGCTGTCCGGGTCGTCCTTCTCCGGGAGGAACAGGAACTTCACCGGCTTGGCGTCGGCGGCGAGGGGCAGGCTCACTTCCAGCGCGCGCCAGGCCGCCTTGCGGCCCGCCGCGTCGCCGTCGAAGCAGAACACCAGCTCGTCCGCGAGGCGCAGGAGCTTGCTCACGTGCACCGGCGTGGTGGCGGTGCCCAGCGTCGCCACCGCGTAGCCAACGCCGAACAGCGCCAGCGCGACCACGTCCATGTAGCCCTCGACCACCAGCGCGCGGCCAGCGGCGCGGATGGCGTCTCGCGCCTGTACCAGCCCGTAGACCTCGCGGCCCTTCTGGAACAGCGGCGTCTCGGAGGAGTTGAGGTACTTGGGCTCGCCCTCGCCCAGCACCCGGCCGCCGAAGCCGATCACCGCGCCGCGCGCGTTGTGGATAGGAAACATGACGCGGTCGCGGAAGCGGTCGTAGCGCCGGTCCTCGTTGACCACCACCAGTCCGGCGTCCACCAGCGCCTTATCCTCGTAATCCGGAAACGCCCCTTTCAGCCCCTGCCAATCGTCGGGCGCGTAGCCGATGCGAAAGCGCGCCGCGATCTCGCCTGACAGACCGCGGCCCTTCAGGTACTCGATCGCGTGCGGTGACTTCTTCAGCTCGTCGCGGTAGAAATCCATCGCCTTTTCCATCAGCGGCAAGAGGTCGGTCTCGCGCTCCTTGCGTGCCGCCGCCTCGGGCGTGCTCGGCTGCCATTCCGGCACCTGCATGCCGACGCCGGAGGCCAGATCCTTGATCGCGTCCACGTAGCCCAGGCTGGAGTAGGCCATCAGGAAGCCGATGGCATTGCCGTGCGCGCCGCAGCCAAAGCAGTGATAGAACTGCTTGGTCGGACTGACCGTGAACGAAGGCGACTTCTCGGTGTGGAACGGGCACAGCCCCTGCAGGTTGGCGCCGGCCTTCTTCAGCTGCACGAAGCGCGACACCACGTCCACGACATCGACGCGATTGAGGAGGTCCTGCTTGAAGCTGTCGGGTATCACTGAAGCAAGTCAGGCATCCGAACACACGGGGCAGCATTTTCCGCTGAAAAACGTGGCCTGTCCCCGATTTTCTAGGACAGCCTGGATTTCAGCAGCGCCGACACCTTGCCCATGTCTGCCTTGACCGCCAGGCGCGGCTTGAGCAGGGCCATGGCCTTGCCCATGTCCTTGACGCTCGCGGCGCCGGATTCCGCCACCGCGGCCGCGACCGCCTCGGCGACCTCGGCCTCGGTCATCTGCTGCGGCAGGTAGGCCGAGAGCACGCCGATCTCGAACTGCTCCTGGGCGGCGAGGTCGGCGCGGGCAGCCTTCTCGTACTGGACGATGGATTCGCGCCGCTGCTTGATCATCTTGTCGATGATGGACAGAACGTCAGCGTCGGCGAGCTCGACCCGCTCGTCCACTTCCTTCTGCTTCATCGCCGCCAGCAGCAACCGGACCGCCGACAGGCGCTGGCTGTCCTTGGCGCGCATCGCGGCCTTCATGTCCTCGGTGATTCGGATTTTGAGCGTCATGTCGTCTGGACCCCCAAATGAAAACGCCCCGGCGGCAAGCCAGGGCGTCGAGGCCGGCTCTGCCGTCCGGTATTAGTACATCTTCGCCGGCAGCATGTGGCTGCGCAGGCGCTTGTGGTGGCGCTTCACCGCGGCGGCGAGCTTGCGCTTGCGCTCGGTGGTGGGCTTCTCGTAGTACTCGCGGGCGCGCAGCTCGGTGAGCAGCCCGGTCTTCTCCACGGTGCGCTTGAAGCGGCGCATCGCCACTTCGAAAGGTTCGTTTTCCTTGACGCGTACGGTCGGCATGCTATGCGGGTCCTTGCCTTGGTTACCCTGATTACTGGTAGAGCGGAAAGACCTGAATTATATCTGGATTCCGACCTTCCCCGCTACTCCCGGCTACACTCTCGGCCCATGCTGATCCTGGGCGTCGAAAGCTCCTGCGACGAGACCGGCCTCGCCGTGTACGACACCGCGGCGGGGAAACTGCTCGCGCACGCGATTCACTCCCAGGTGGCCATGCACGAGGCCTACGGCGGCGTCGTGCCCGAGCTGGCCTCCCGGGACCATATCCGCAGGCTGGTGCCGCTGGCCCGGGCGGTGCTCGGCCAGGCCGGCCGGCAGGTCAGGGACCTCGAGGCCATCGCCTACACCCAGGGCCCCGGGCTCGCCGGCGCGCTGCTGGCCGGCGCCGCCTTCGCCCATGGCCTCGCCTTCGCGCTGGGCGTGCCCGCCATCGGCGTTCATCATATGGAAGGCCATCTCCTGTCGCCGATGCTCTCGGCGCATCCACCGCAGTTTCCGTTCGTCGCCCTGCTTGTCTCCGGCGGCCATACCCAACTAATGAAGGCGACCGCCGCCGGAAGCTACGAACTCCTGGGCGAAACACTGGACGATGCCGCCGGAGAGGCTTTCGTCAAGACCGCAAAGCTCCTGGGCCTGGGCTATCCGGGCGGCCCCGCCTTGTCGAAGCTCGCCGAGTCCGGCGTGCCAGGTCGCCACAAGCTGCCGCGACCGATGGTCAACAGAGACGACCTCGACTTCAGCTTCTCCGGCTTGAAGACCGCGGTGCTAACGCTGGTGCGCGGCAGGGAACCGGAACCGCAGTTCCATGCCGACGTGGCTCGCGCATTCGTGGATGCGGCGGTGGAGGTGCTGGTGGCGAAATGCGTCAAGGCGTTACAGAAGACCGGAATGAAGCGCCTGGTGGTCGCCGGTGGCGTGGGCGCGAACAAGCAACTGCGCACGGCCCTAGGCGAAGCCGCAACTGTGAAGGGCTTCGAGGTTTTCTACCCCGAACCCGAGCTCTGCACCGACAACGGGGCCATGATCGCCTTTGCAGCCGCCTTATCGCTGCACAGGCGAAACCTAACGCCAACGACAAGCGCCAACACCGGCTTCTCCGTCCACCCCCGCTGGAATCTCGAAAAAATTACCTAGCCTCCCGCGCCCGCCGCGCCGAGTACGCCTCCACGTGCGTCGTCGACACCTCGAGCATCGGCGTCGCGAGGCCGTGCTTCCGAGCCAGCGCGAGCAGCGCTCCCAGGACGTGGTCACCCTCGATGGCGCCGCCTGATTCGATGTCGCGCATCATCGAGGCGCCGAAAAACGATCCCTTCGCCGTTGCCATCCCGCGGTAGGTCGCCATCGCCGCCTCGCCGGGCGGAAATCCCGCCGCCCTGGCGATCGCGGCGCACTCGGCTAGCAGGGCGAGCGTCAGCTTCTCGCCCGAGCCGGTGAAGACGATATCGCCCACCGGCGCGCGCATCAGGGAGGTAATGCCCGCAATGGTCGCGAGCATTACCCATTTCTCCCACATCGCCTGGTCGATGTCGTCGAGTTGCTTCCAGTCGAACTTGACGCCGGCAAGGTCTGCGGACAGCGCTTGGCAGGCGCCCTTCTGCGAGGCGGCGCGCGGCCCGAACACGATGCGCTGGAACTCGGCTAACTGGCGCACTTCGCCGTCGGGCGCGAGCATTGCGGCGATGTAGGCGACGCCGCCGAGCACCTTGTCGCGCCCGAAGCGCTCGTCCAGCACCTGCAGGTGCGCCATGCCGTTCAGGAAAGGCAGCACCACTGCCGTGCCGCCCATCGCCGGAGCGATGGCGTCCATCCCGCTCACCAGGTCGTAGGCCTTCGTGGTGAACATGACGAGGTCGTATTCCGGCTTCACTGCATCCTGCATCACGAATTTCACTTTCAGCGTGGCGTTGCCATACGGGCTCACGATGCGCAAACCGTCCTTTGCCAGCGCCGCCGCGCGCTTCGGCCGTACCAGGAAGGTCACATCCGCCCCGGCCTCGACCATCCGCCCGCCGAAGTATCCGCCCACGCCGCCCGCGCCCAACACCAGTGTCTTCATGTCTTCCTTTGTCCCAGCCTGCTCTCTTGGCCGCGCAGGATGCGCCCAATGTTCTCGTGGTGGCGCCAGATGAGCAGGATCGCGATCGCGGCGACCGAGGGCACCACCGGGCGCATGCCAAACAGCCAGAAAGCCCAGACCGGCGCGAACAGCGCCGCGGTGATCGAGGCCAGCGAAACCATGCGGAAGAACAGAACCATGAGGGCGAAACTCCCGAGCACACCCAGGCCCAGCCACGGGTCAATCGCCAGCAGCACGCCCGCTGCCGTGGCGACACCCTTGCCGCCCTTGAAGCCGTGAAAGCCGGGATACAGATGCCCCAGGAACGCCATCGCCCCCGCGATCGGAGCCTCCGCCCCGGTGACCGCGGGCGTCCCGGTCCAAAGCGTCGCCAGCCAGACCGCAAGTGCGCCCTTGCCGGTGTCACCCAGCAGCGTGAGCGCCGCAGCAAGCTTGCTGCCCGAGCGCAGCACGTTGGTTGCGCCCGGGTTATTCGAGCCGTAGCTGCGCGGATCCGGCAAGCCCACGAGCTTGCTGACGAACACGGCAAACGAAATCGAGCCCAGGCAGTACGCGGCCAGCGCAATCAGTACGGTTTCCATCGGATCCCGATTCTATAATCTCCCGCCATGGACTCCATCCTGTTTCGCGACCTGCGTGTCGAGGTGGTGATCGGCATCTATCGGCGCGAAAAGCACTTCCCGCAGACGGTCTCTATCGACCTCGACATCGGCATTCCGGGCGAGGCCGTGTTCAAGTCCGACAAGGTCGCCGACACGGTGGACTACGCGCAGGTCGCGCTGAAGATCAAGGCGCTCGGCGCCAGCCAGCATTTCCGGCTGGTGGAGACCTTCGCCGAGCGCATCGCGCGCCTGGTGCTGGAGGATTTCGGTGCGCCGTGGGTGAAAGTGAGTGCGGCCAAGATCGGCATCCTGCCCAACGCGAAGTTCGTCGGCGTGGCGATCGAGCGGCGCAGGGGCTAGGCCGCCAGCGCCACCTCCACCAGCGTCGGCGCCAGGACGCGCACGATTTCCTTTGGATCGATGGCAACCAGCCGGCCGCGCTGGCCGGCATTGATCAGGATCCTCGGCAATACCAGGATGGACCGCTCCATGTAGACGGGCAGCGGCTTCCTCAAGCCGAAAGGCGAACAGCCACCAATCTGGTAGCCCGAATGCCGCTGCGCGTCCTCGGGCTTGCAGGGCGCAATGCGCTTCTTTCCGGCCTGCCGGGCCAGTTCCCTGGTAGAAACCTTGCGGTCGCCGTGCATCAGCACCACCAGCGGCTTGAGATGCTCGTCTTCCATGACGAGGGTCTTCACCACCTCGTGCTCGGGCACGCCGAGCGCCTCGGAGGACACCGCGGTGCCACCGTGCTCCACGTACTCGTAGAAATGCTCGGTGTACGCAACACCGTGCTTCCCGAGGAAAACGATGCCGGGTGTATCGGCCATGCCGGTCAACCCCGCGGATGGTGCTTGGCGTGCAGCGCCTTGAGGCGCTCACGGGCGACGTGGGTGTAGATCTGCGTGCTCGAGATGTCCGCGTGGCCCAGCAGAATCTGCACCACCCGCAGGTCGGCG
>SXNB01000189.1 GCA_005777205.1 Burkholderiales bacterium
AAGTCGGCGATGGTGAAGTCGGTTTCGTGGCCCACGCCGACCACCACCGGGAGGGCGCTGGCGCAAATCGCGCGCGCCACCGCTTCCTCGTTGAACGGCCAAAGGTCCTCGATCGAGCCGCCGCCGCGCACCAGCAGCAGCACGTCGCATTCGGCACGCCCGGCCGCGATGGCCAGCATTTGCGCGATCTTCGCCGCGGCACCGTCTCCCTGCACCGGTACCGGATAGACGATGACCGGAATGGATGGATTGCGGCGCTGCAACGTGGTCAGCACGTCCCGCAGCGCGGCAGCGGCGAGCGAGGTGAGGACGCCGATCCGACTGGGATACTCGGGAATGTCTCGCTTGCGGCCTGGATCGAACAGGCCCTCGGCCTGAAGCTTCGCCTTGAGCTTCAGGAAGCGCTCGTTCAGGGGCCCCAGGCCCGCCCGGCGCATGGCTTCGACGGTCAATTGGAAGCGGCCGCGCGGCTCGTACAGGGTTACCAGCGCGCGCGCCTCGACCTTGAGCCCATCCTTCGGCTCCCAGCCCAGGGCGCCTGCGCGGCTGCGGAACATGACGCAGTCCACCTGCGCCTGCTCGTCCTTGAGGACGAAATAGAGATGGCCGGAGGCCGCCGGGCGCAGATTCGATATCTCGCCGCCTATCCACTGCAGCGGATAGCGGTGTTCGAGCGTGTCGCGTGCGCTCCGCAGCAGTTCCGAGACGCTCAGAACCGGCGCTTTCGCCTGGGGATTTCCGGGCTCCATGGGCAGCGCGGACGATACTACTAATCCACACTCGCGGCGCACAGCCGCCACAGCGCGCAAGAACTCCGCGCGGAACCTGATTCTTATCCGTAACCTGTTGAGCGGCAAACAGAATTCATTGATGAATAATTAATCGCACCCGACTTTCAGGCCCGGCCCTGCCCGTAGCGGAGCGCTGTCGAAAGGATATCCACATACTTACGCACAGCTTTTGTGGATATTGTCCCTTCCGCTGGCCGCCCAACTTTGGCGAAGCCACCGGGCAACGCCGGAATCGAGCGGCCGCCGGCATCGCGGCGCGCTCGCCAAACTTGCCGCAGCGCGGTGCAGAGGCTAAAGTGCGGGCACCCGAAACGACTGGAAAATCAACTTGTTTGCCATCATCCAGGCCGCAGGCTGGCCGATCTGGCCCTTGCTCCTCGCTTCGGTCATCGCCGTCGCCCTGATCATCGAGCGCTCCGTCACCTTGCGCGCGGTGAAGATTGTCCCGCCGACCCTGCTTGACCAGGTGGTGAGCCTCTACCAGCGCCAGGGCGTATCGCCGGAGGTTGTGGACAAGTTGGCGAAGGACTCGCCGCTGGGCGAGGTGCTCGCCGCCGGCCTGCGCAACCACGCCAGCCCCCGCCACGTAATGAAGGAGGCCATCGACGAATCCGGTCGCGCCGTGGCGCACGACCTGGAGCGCTTCCTGACCACGCTGGGGACCATCGCCACCGCCTCGCCGCTGCTTGGGCTGTTCGGCACCGTGATCGGCATGATCGAGATCTTCGGCTCGCAATCCCCGACTGGCGGCACCAACCCGCAGCAGCTAGCGCACGGCATCTCGATCGCGCTCTACAACACCGCCTTCGGCATCGCCATCGCCATCCCGGCCCTCATTTTCCATCGCCACTTCCGCAACATGGTGGATGGCCTCGTGGTGGATATGGAGCAGGCCGCCGGCAAGCTCGTAGACATCATCCACGGCGAGCGCGAGCATGACGCCAGCGCGCCCAGGGCGCGATGAACTTCCAGCGCGGGCGCACGCGGGAGGAGCCTGAGATCAACCTGGTTCCGATGATTGACGTCATGCTGGTGATCCTGATCTTCCTCATGATCACCACCACCTATTCCAAGTACACCGAGCTGCAGATCAACCTGCCCACTGCCGACGCCGAGAAGCAGCTCGAGCGCCCGGGCGAGGTTTCGGTGGTGGTGAACGCCCAGGGCCAGTACGTCGTCAACAGGGCGCCGGTCGCGTTCACTTCGGTCGAGCAGTTGGCAGGAGAGCTGCGCAAGGCCGGCGCCGGCCTGCGCGAGCCGGTGGTTATCATCAGCGCCGATGCTAGCGCCACGCACCAGTCGGTGGTGCGCGTCATGGAAGCCTCGCGTGTGGCGGGGCTGTCCCAGATCACCTTCACCACCCAGTCCACGAAGTAGTCGCCCCTCCGGCGTGAAGCACTGGTACCGCCCTGGCGCCCTGAAGTGGCTGCTGTGGCCGGCCAGCCTGCTCTACGGCGCGGTCGCCTCCGTCCGCCGCCTCCTGTATGCCGCGCGCCTGCTGCCGCGCCACCGCGCTGGCATTCCCGTGATCGTGGTCGGCAACCTCGTGGCCGGTGGCAGCGGCAAGACGCCGCTGGTGCTGTGGATTGCGGAGTTCCTGCGGGCTACCGGGCGCAAGCCGGGCATCGTCTCGCGCGGCTATGGCGGCACCATCGCCAGGAAGGGCGGGGCGCCGCGCGAGGCGACCATCGCTTCCGATCCGGCCGAGGTGGGCGACGAGCCGATGCTGCTAGCGCGCCGCAGCGGCTGCCCGGTGTGGGTAGCGCCCGAGCGTATCGCAGCGGTCCGCGCGTTGCGCGCGCAGCATCCGGATTGCGATCTCATCATCCTGGACGACGGCCTGCAGCACTATTCGCTCGCGCGCGACGTGGAGATCTGCGTAGTGGACGGGCGCGGGTTCGGCAACGGCATGCTGCTGCCGGCAGGACCGCTGCGCGAGCCACCGTCGCGGCTCGCCTCGGTGGATGCGGTGGTCAGCCATGGCGCGAAGGTGACGGGTTTCGGCATGCGGCTGGAGGGCGCTGAACTGATTCGCCTGGCCGACACGAACGACAGGCGCGCGGCATCGGCCTTCAAGGGCCAGCGATTGCATGCGGTTGCGGGCATCGGCGATCCGAACCGGTTTTTCATGCAACTGATGGCGCTCGGCCTGCAAATCGTCCCTCACCCGTTTCCCGACCATCATCCGTTCAGCGCTGCGGAGCTCGAGTTTGGCGACGACGCGCCGATCGTGATGACCGAGAAGGACGCGGTAAAATGCAATCCCTTCGCCGGACCGAAGCACTGGGTGTTCCCGGTGCGCACGCGAATGGACGACGCGTTCGGCCCCTGGCTCCTGGAGAAGCTCGGTGGATCCAAGACTGCTTGAAATCCTGGTGTGCCCGATCTGCAAGGGGCCGCTGCTGTACAGAAAGGATGCGCACAAGGCCGCCGCCGAGCTCCTCTGCAAGGCCGACCGCCTGGGCTATCCGGTGAAGGACGGCATCCCGGTGATGCTGGAGGAAGAGGCGAGGAAGCTGCCCCCGGAAGAGGAAATCGCCTGAGGTTCACGGTCATCGTCCCGGCGCGCTTCGCCTCGAGCCGGTTTCCCGGCAAGCCCCTGGCCGACATCGGCGGCAAGCCGATGGTGGTGCGGGTCTGCGAGCGCGCGGTGCAGAGCGGCGCTGCCGCGGTGGCGGTGGCCACTGACGACGGCCGGATCCGGGATGCGGTCGAACGGGCGGGCTACCGCGCCATCCTGACGCGACCCGACCATCCGTCGGGCACCGACCGCGTCGCCGAGGCCGCCGCCGCGCTGGGCCTTGGTCCAGACGAAATGGTGGTGAATGTCCAGGGCGACGAGCCGCTCATCCCGCCGCAACTGGTGCGCGAGGTCGCGGCCATGCTGGTCAGCCACGCTGAGGCGGCCGTCGCCACCGCTTGCCACCTGATCCACGACGCCGAATCGCTCGACAATCCGAACGTGGTCAAGGTGGTGCTCGACGCCCGCGGCTACGCGCTGTACTTCTCGCGGGCGCGCGTTCCCTACCCCCGCGAGCCGGGCGGCGCGTGGTACCGGCATGCCGGGATCTACGGCTACCGCATGGCGTTCCTGCAGCGCTTCCCTTCGCTCGCACCCAGTCCGGACGAGAACACCGAAGCGCTCGAGCAGCTTCGCGTGCTGTGGCATGGCCATCGCATCGCGGTCGCGGTCCACGCCGGGGAGATTCCGCCGGGGGTGGACACGCCCCAGGACCTGGACGCCGTGCGTAGAATGCGCCCATGAGACTCATCCTCCTCGGCCCTCCCGGTGCCGGCAAGGGCACACAGGCCGGGTACATCACCGCGCACTTCGGAATTCCGCAGATCTCCACTGGCGACATGCTGCGCGGCGCGATCAAGGCCGGGACGCGGCTTGGGCTGGCGGCGAAGAGGGTGATGGACGCGGGGTCGCTGGTGTCTGACGAGGTCATCATCGGCCTGGTCAAGGAACGCCTGAAGGCGTCCGATTGCGCGAAGGGATACCTGTTCGACGGTTTTCCGCGAACCATCCCCCAGGGCGAGGCCCTGCGCGATGCCGGTGTTGGTGTGGACTACGTCGTCGAGATCGACGTCCCCCCGGAGGACATCATTGCGCGGATGAGCGGCCGGCGCGTGCACCTCGCCTCGGGCCGGACCTATCACGTCGAGTTCAACCTGCCCAGGACCGAGGGTCTCGATGACCTCACGGGCGAGCCCTTGGTGCAGCGCGAAGACGACAAGGAACAGACCGTCCGCAAGCGCCTGGAGGTTTATCAGGCGCAGACCCGGCCGCTGATGGCGTTCTACGAGCGCTGGGCGCAGTCCGGGGCCGCGGCCCCCAAGTACCGCAGGATCGCCGGCGTCGGTGGCGTCGAGGCCATCCGCGACCGCACCATCGCCGCGCTGCAGAGGTGAGGCGGGCCTGAGGGCCGCTGTCGTCTGCTAAAATCCGCCCCTTTTCAGGGGAGAGTCTGAATGTCCGGTGGCCTCATTTTTGCGCTCGTGTGCGCGGTGCTTGCGCTTGTCTATGGCGCGGTCTCAATCAAATGGATCCTCGCCCAGCCCGAGGGCAACGAGCGCATGCGCGAGATCGCCGGCGCGATTCGCGAGGGCGCGAGCGCCTACCTGAACCGGCAGTACATGGCCATCGGCATGGTCGGCCTGGTGCTCACGGTCCTGATCGTGATCTTCCTCGACATGGCGACCGCGGTCGGCTTCGTCATCGGCGCAGTCCTCTCCGGGGCCACGGGCTACATTGGCATGAACGT
>SXNB01000190.1 GCA_005777205.1 Burkholderiales bacterium
CCGGTACCCAGGGCACGACCACCACCACCAGCCGGGTGGCCAGCGTTCTCGCCGAGGGGGGCCTGGACCCGACCTTCGTCATCGGCGGGCGGCTGAACGCCGCCGGCTCGAACGCGCGCCTGGGCGCGGGCGATTTCATCGTTGTCGAGGCCGACGAGTCCGACGCCTCGTTCCTGCACCTGCAGCCGGTGGTCGCGGTGGTGACCAATATCGACGCCGACCACATGGACACCTACCAGCACGACTTCCCGCGCCTGCAGCAGGCTTTCATCCAATTCCTGCACAACATGCCGTTCTATGGCAGCGCGGTGCTGTGCCTGGAGGATGCGCACGTGCGCGAGATCCTGCCCTTCGTGTCGCGGCCGTTGCTGAGCTACGGCATGCGCGAGGAGGCGATGGTGCGCGCAGTGAACATCGGGCTGGGCGAGCAGTCGCGCTTCGAGGTCCTGCGCCGGGACCGCGCGCCGCTCGCGCTGACCCTGAACCTGCCCGGCCGGCACAACGTGCTCAACGCGCTTGCCGCGGTGGCGGTGGCCACCGAACTGAGGGTCGGCGACGAGGCCATTCGCCGCGCCTTCGCCGGCTTCACCGGCGTCGGGCGGCGCTTCCAGCGCTACGGCGAGGTCGCGGTGGGCGCGCAGGGCAGCTTCACTCTGGTGGACGACTACGGACACCACCCGGCCGAGATCGAGGCCACGCTGGAGGCCGCGCGCGCGGCCTTTCCCGGCCGGCGTCTGCTGCTCGCGTTCCAGCCGCACCGGTACACGCGCACCCGCGACCTGTTCGAGGACTTCGTAGGCGTGCTTGCCCGGGCCGACGTGCTGCTGCTGGCGGAGGTCTACCCGGCGGGCGAGGTGCCGATCGCCGGCGCCGACGGCCGCACGCTGGCCGCCGCGATCCGGCTGGCGGGCGGTGGCGCCGCGCACTACGTCGAACACGTGGCGGATCTCCCGGGCGCAATCCACGCCGCGGCGCGGGCCGGGGACGTGGTCATCGCCATGGGCGCGGGCTCCATCGGCGGCGTCGCGGCACAACTCGCGGGGCGGGCGGCATGAGCGCGGCGAACACCGAGCGTCCAGCCGGCGAGCGCGGCGTGCTGCGGCTGAACGAGCCGATGGCGAAGCATTGCAGCTGGCGCGCCGGGGGCCGGGCAGACCGCTCCTATATCTTGGCCGACCTGGACGACCTGGCAAAGTTCCTCGAGCGCCTTCCGCCGGAGGAGCCGCTGCTGTTCGTCGGTCTGGGCTCCAACCTGCTGGTGCGCGAGGGCGGCTGGCGCGGCACCGTGGTGCTGACGCACGCCGCGGGCAAGCACCCGCGCATGACCTACGGACGCATCTACGCGGAGGCGGGCGTCGCCTGCCCCAAGGTGGCGCGCTTCGCCGCCATCAACAATCTCTCCGGCGCCGAGTTCCTGTCGGGGATCCCGGGCACCATCGGTGGCGCGCTGGCGATGAACGCTGGCTGCTACGGCGGCGACACCTGGGAGATCGTGGACGAGGCCCAGTTGATCGACCGCTACGGCACGCTGCGCTGGGTGCACAAGAGCGAGTTCGCCTGGGGGTACCGCCGCTGCTCGCTGAAATCGGGCGGCAAGCTGAGCGTGGACCACTGGTTCGCCGCGGCGCGCTTCAAGCTGCCGCCGGGGGATGCCGAAGACTCGCGCAAGGCGATCCGCAACCTGCTCGAGCGGCGCGTGGAATCGCAGCCCCTCAACCTACCCAACGCCGGCAGCGTGTTCCGCAATCCCGAGGGCCACAAGGCCGCCAAGCTGATCGAGGCGAGCGGCCTGAAGGGGGTGGAGCGCGGCGGCGCGCGGGTGTCGGAGAAGCACGCCAACTTCATCGTCAACCCGAAGGGGGCGGCCAGCGCGGCGGACATCGAATGGCTGATCCGTCGCGTGCAGGAGGTGGTGAAAGACCAGCACGGCGTAGCGCTGGAGACCGAAGTGCGGATTGTGGGGGAGCCGGCATGAGCAACCTGGGCAAAGTCGCCGTGCTCATGGGAGGCAGGTCCGCGGAGCGGGAGATTTCGCTCATGAGCGGCAATGGGGTGCTGAAGGCGCTGCGCGCGAAGGGCGTGGACGCGCAGGCCTTCGATCCCGCCGAGCGCGAACTGTTCGACCTTCGGCGCGAGGGCTATGCGCGCTGCTTCATCGCGCTACACGGCCGTGGCGGAGAGGACGGCACCGTGCAGGGCGCGCTCGAGGTGCTGGGCATCCCCTACACCGGCAGCGGTGTGCTCGGCTCGGCCCTTGCGATGGACAAGGCGCGCACCAAGCTCGTCTGGCAGGCGAGCGGCCTTCCCACCCCGGCTTGGGAGCCGCTGCATTCGGGCAGCGACATGAAAGCGGTGGCCAGGCGCTTGGGGCTTCCGCTGGTGGTGAAGCCGGTGAAGGAGGGCTCCTCGCTGGGCATCACCAAGGTGCGCGACGCTGCGCTGATAGACGAGGCGTTCGCGCTCGCGGTGAACTACGACCGCGTCGTCATCGCCGAGCGACTCATCGATGGCCCGGAGTACACCGCCAGCATCCTGAAGGACGCGGCGCTGCCGCTGATCCGCATCGAGGCGCCGGAAGGCGAGTACGACTACCAGAACAAGTACTTCACCGACGTCACCAAGTACCACTGCCCCAGCGGGCTGTCGGCGCCCAAGGAAGAGGCGCTGAAGTCGCTTGCGCTCGAGGCGTTCAAGTCGGTGGGGTGCCGCGGCTGGGGCCGGATCGACCTGATGCTCGACGCGCAGGGCAAGCCTTGGCTGCTGGAGGTAAACACCTCGCCGGGGATGACCGGCCACAGCCTGGTGCCGATCGCGGCGCGCGCGGTGGGAATCTCCTACGAGGACCTATGCGTGCGGATCCTGGCGGAAGCGCGCTCGGGAGGCGGCGATGTGGGATAACCCCCGCCTCATGAACGCCGCCGCCAACGCGCTGCTCGCGCTGGTGGCTACGGCGTTCGTCTACGCCGGGCTGCAGGCACTGGCGCGTTCATCGCTGTTCCCGCTGCGCGACCTCGTGGTGGGCGGCAGCCTGCAGCACACCTCGAAGGCGCAGATCGAGCGCATGGCGACGGGTTTCGGCGGCAATTTCTTCGCCGCGGACCTCTCGGCGCTGCGCGCCCGGCTGGAAACCCTGCCCTGGGTGCGCCGCGTGCAAGTACGCCGCGTCTGGCCGGACCGCCTGGAGGTGGCGCTGGAGGAGCACGTGGCCCTCGCGCGCTGGGGAGACGCAGGGCTGGTGAACACGTTCGGCGATCCGTTCGCGGGACAGCTTGAGGGCGAGCAGGCGGCGCAACTGCCCCTGTTCGCCGGGCCGGCGCACACCGAGCGCGAAGTCGCGCGCCGCTACCAGCGCTTCGCCAGGATCCTGCGCCCGCTAGGCGAGGCGCCGGAGCGAGTGATCCTCACGCCACGCCACGCCTGGCAGCTGCGCACCGCCAGCGGCCTGCACCTGGAGCTCGGCCGCGACGGCGCCGAGCCGGTGGAATCGCGCCTGGCACGTTTCGTCGCCGCGCATCCTGCGACGCTCGGGCGGCTGCCACCCGCCGCCGCGCGCCATATCGACTTGAGGTACCCCAACGGCTTCGTCCTGCGGGTGCCGGAGTGGAAAGGCTGAGCATGGCGAAGGAAAGCCGCAATCTCCTCGTCGGGCTGGACATCGGCACCTCCAAAGTTGCCGCGCTGGTGGCCGAGCTGGGGCCCGACGGCGCCATGCAGGTACTCGGCATGGGCAGCCACGAGTCGAAGGGTCTCAAGAAGGGCGTGGTGGTCAACATCGAGGCCACCGTGGGCGCGATCCAGCGCGCGCTGGAGGAGGCCGAGCTGATGGCCGACTGCAAGATCGCCTCGGCCTACACCGGCATCGCCGGCAGCCACATCCGCAGCTTTAACTCCACCGGCATGGTGGCGGTGAAGGACCGCGAAGTGAGCGCGATCGACGTCGAGCGCGCCGTGCACACCGCGCGCGCGGTGAATATCCCCACCGACCAGCAGATCCTGCACGTGCTTCGGCAGGAATTCATCATCGACGGCCAGGAGGACGTGAGGGAGCCCGTGGGCATGTCCGGCGTGCGCCTGGAAGTGAAGGACCCCTACGGCGTGGCGTGGCTCCGTCAGGCGACGC
>SXNB01000191.1 GCA_005777205.1 Burkholderiales bacterium
ATGCGGGGCGCACGCTGGTCGGGCTCGTCCACGCTGAGCGTAATTTGATCGTCGCGCGCACCTTTTCGAAAATTTATGGCCTCGCGGGGATGCGTATCGGCTCCGGGGTTACTTCGCCCAAAATCGCGGCTCAGTTAAGAAATTATGGGATGGGTTCGCTGACGAGCCCGAGTATTGCGGCAGCGGTGGCGAGCTTGCGTGATGATGCTTATGTCGCTGCCACGCGGGCAAAGATTGTGGCCGAGAAAGAAAAGCTCCTGGTTCTGCTGCGCGAGTTGGGCCGGCCGTATGCGGCTTCGCAGACTAACTTTGTATTTTTCCAGACGGGTCGCGAGCACGCGAAAGTAGCGGCGGCGATGTTAGCGGAGAGTGTTTCGATCGCCCGGGCGTTTCCGCCGATGACCGATTGGGCGCGTATTTCCATCGGACTGCCGAAGGAAAATACACTCGCGCGGGCCGCATTACGGACCATTCCGCTGCACCTGGACCTGTTGCACGACAACCGCTTCATCCGCGGCGGCACCTCGATCCACTACCTCGAGCAGAAGCTCGCCGACGAGCAGAAGAAGCCGAAGTAATCCGATGCCCTGGCTCTCGATCACGCTCGACCTGGACGGGACGCGGGCCGAGGCGGTGTCCGAGGCGCTGGTGGAGGCGGGCGCGCTGTCGGTCTCGATGGAGGACGCGCAGGCCGGCGGTCCTGGCGAGGACGCGCAGTTCGGCGAGCCGGATGCGTCGCCGCCTCGCCCCTGGCGCCGCACGCGCCTGGTGGCCCTCGCCGAGCCGGGGGCCGACGCCGCCGCGCTGGTCGGCCGCGCAGCGCGCGACTGCGGCATCGAGCCGCCGGCGTTCCAGCTCGACCGCGTCGAGGACGACGACTGGGTGCGCCGCACACAGGCGCAGTTCACCCCGATCCGCTGCGGCGAGCGCATCTGGATCGTGCCCAGCTGGCACCAGGCGCCAGATCCCGGCGCACTCAACCTCCGGCTCGATCCCGGGCTCGCGTTCGGCACCGGCAGCCATCCCACCACGCGGCTGGTTCTAGGCTGGCTGGAGCGCGAGATGCGGGGAGCTGAAGCGGTCCCGGCCCGTGTTCTCGACTACGGATGCGGTTCCGGTATATTGGCGCTCGCTGCGGCGCGGCTCGGCGCACGCGAGGTCGCGGCGACGGACCTCGACCCGCTGGCGCTCGAGGCCACCGCTTCCAACGCGCGCGCCAACGGCGTCGCCGTGGGCGTGACCGCGCCGGAGTCCATTCCAGCCGGCACTTTCGACATCGTCGTGGCCAACATCCTCGCCAATCCTCTCATCGCACTCGAACCCGTCCTCGCCGCGCGCACACGGCCGGGAGGCCGGCTCGCGCTGTCGGGAATTCTTGCCGCGCAGGCGAACGATGTCCTTGCCGCCTACGCGGCGGATTTCGACTGCGCGGTGGCTGCGAACGAGGACGGCTGGGTGCTGGTCCAGGGCCAGCGCAGAACCGCCACCGCATGACGCTCACGACGCGCTGTCCCAGCTGCACCACCGCGTTCCGCGTCCAGCCAAGCCAGCTCTCGGCGCGCGGCGGCAAGGTGCGCTGCGGCAAGTGCGCTGGCGTTTTCGACGGCGTCGCCGGGCTGGTCGAGGAACAGCCGGGCGCGGAGCTGGCCAAGGCCGAGCCCTCGCCCCAGCTCGCGCTGTTCGAGGCGGCGCGCAGGCCCGCGCCGGCGCTGCCCGCGGCGAACGAGGAAGTCATTCCCGAGTTCCTGGAAGAGGACCCGCCGCCGCGGCGACTGCTTTGGGGTTTCGGCGCGCTGCTCGCGCTGGCTGCGCTGGCGCTGCAGGCCACGCTGGTGTACCGCACCGAGATTGTGGTGCTGCTGCCCGAAACGCGCGAACCCCTCGCCGCCGCGTGCGGCTGGCTGGGCTGCGAACTGCGGCTGCCGCGCCGGCCCGAGCTGATGGCGATCGAGTCCTCCGACCTGCAGGCCGACACGCGGCGGAAGAACGTGATTCTGCTCAATGCCGTGATCCGCAACCGCGCGCCCTTCGCCCAGGAGTTCCCCGCGCTGGAACTCACGCTCACGGACGAGCGCGACCAGGCGGTAATGCGCCGGGTGCTGGCGCCGCAGGATTACCTCCCGGCCGCAACCGCCGCGCGTGCCGCGCAGGGCCTTGCCGCCGGCGCCGAGTCGGTGCTGCGGGTCAGTTTCGACAACAGCCGCATCCGCGCCGTCGGCTACCGCCTGTACCTGTTCTTCCCCTGAAACGTTTCCATTGGAAAAGAAGGAAGCAATGACCATCCTCGTCACCGGTTCCATCGCCTACGACACGATCATGGTGTTCCAGGACCAATTCAAGAACCACCTGCTGCCCGACCAGCTGCACATCCTGAACGTCTGCTTCGTCGCGCCGGAAATGCGGCGCGAGTTAGGCGGCACCGCCGGCCACATCGGCTACAACCTGAAGCTGCTGGGCGAGGACCCGCTGGTCATGGCGACCGTCGGCGACGACATCCAGCCCTACCTGTCCCGCTTCGAGACGCTGGGCATCGACGCCCGCCACCTGAAGCGCATCGCGGGCCAGTTCACCGCGCAGGCCTTCATCACCACCGACCTGGACGACACCCA
>SXNB01000192.1 GCA_005777205.1 Burkholderiales bacterium
CCAGATCGACACGCGCGATCATCGCCGCGAGATTCTCGAGGTCGTTGCGGTTGGCCGGGCGAACGATCGCTTTACTCATGGCGCTGGCTTAGCTCCCGGCGGCGAACTGCGCCAGAGTCTCCTGCCCGAAGACTTCCACCGCGGCGCGAAGATCCTGCGGGCGGACGCCGCGGCCTGTGACGCGAAGATAAAATCGATCCTCGACGAGGCGGCCATAGATGCGCTCGCCCTCGACGCGGACCTTCCAGGGTTCGATGCCGGCGCGCCAGGACCCTTCCTGGCCGCGGATCACGTCGCCATGGGCGTAGGTGAAAACCGTCGGCAAATCAGCCGCTTCAATTCGCTCCGCAATGAGGAACGGGCCGTGCTTGCCGTCCGGATTGGGGAAGATGCGGCACTGGAACCCCAACCGTTCCAGCGACTCGGACATTTCCTCGTTCAGGTAGCGGCCAAGCTCGGCGCCGCGGTCCGGGTTCTGGCTTTCGGTGGGGATGGCGACGCGCCGGGAGAGGTCCTCGAGGAACCGGCCGTCGTCGAAATAACGTTCTGCGCGGGCGATCGCCCGGTTCCGGGTCATTTCCGAAGCATTTTAAGCGGCTTCGGTTCCCTCAGGTCCCTGGGCAGGTCCACCCAGCCGGCGAACAGCACCTCCACGCCGTAGTCGGCACGCAGGCGCGCCCAGCGGCGGCGATCGAAGGGGCGGAACAGTCGGCGGATGAAATCCATGGGGATTTGATCGTATTCTTACCGCAAATTCTTACGCGGGGATGACATGCACAACGCACGGGACCGAAAAAGGTTGAATCGAACGCGCGGAGTTGCGAAATGAACACAGCCGTCGTCGTCGGCGCCCAAGGCGTGATCGGCCGCTACATCGTGGAGCGGCTCTCCGGGCTGCCGGACTGGAAGGTGGTCGGGCTGTCGCGACGACGAGGCGAAGACCGGGGCAACGTGCGCCATATCGCCGTGGATCTGCTCGATCGACCGGCCTCGGAAGCGAAGCTGGCGGCGCTCCGGGAAGCCACCCACGTTTTCTACGCCGCCTTCCAGCCTTCCGCCGGCGCCGCCTCGGGCTACGCCGCCAACATCGACCCCAATCGGGACATGCTGATGAACGTGGTGTCGGCGGTGGAGGCGGTGGCGCCGGGCCTGCAGCGGGTGGTCCTGGTGACTGGGACCAAGTACTACGGCACGCACCTCGGGCCCTACCCGACACCGGCACGAGAGACCGACGCACGCCACGCCGGGCCCAACTTCTACTTTGACCAGATCGACTGGCTGAGCGCGTTCCAGCGCGGCAAGCGATGGAACTGGACTGAGTTGCGCCCGCAGACCCTGTGCGGTTTCGCCCCCGGGACCGCGATGAGCATCGTACCGGTGATCGCGGTCTACGCCGCCCTGCGCAAAGCGCAAGGGCTGCCATTGTCCTTCCCCGGCACCGCCTGGAACACGATCTACCAGGTCACCGGGTCAGCGCACTTCGCAGACGCCGCCTACTGGGCCGCAACCGAGCCCCGCTGCGCCAACCAGGCCTACAACATCACCAACGGCGACTATTTCCGCTGGAGCCGGCTGTGGCCGCGGCTGGCCGAGGTGTTCGACATGCCGGCCGCGGGCCCGGAGCCGATGTCGCTGGTGAAAACCCTGGGCGGCCAAGGGGCGCTGTGGGATTCGCTGGCGGCGAAGCACGGCCTGCAGCGGTTTCGCTTCGACGAAGTGGTGGCCTGGCCTTTCGGCGACTATGTGTTCGGCTGCAACTGGGACGTGATGTCGAATGTCACCAAGTCGCGCCAGCACGGATTCCAGGCTGTGGTGGACAGCGAGGAGATGTTCGTGCGGCTGCTGAAACGCTTCCGGGCCGAGAAGATCGTGCCCTAGGGACGGTCTACTCCGCCTTGGCACCGGAGAGCTTGATCAAGCGCCCCTTGTAGGCGAAATCTGCCCGGTTGAAGGCGGCAAACTCCTCCGGGGACCCGCCCACGCCGGTATAGCCCTTGCCGACAATCTCGCGTTCGCGAAACTCGGGCTCGGCCAGCACGGCGGCGACATCGTCACGAATGCGCTGGATGAAGGCGCGCGGAGTCTGTCCGGGCGCGAACAGGCCAAACCACGTTTGCGGGTCGATGTCGGGGAAACCGGCTTCACGCAGCGTCGGCACATCCGGATACAGGGCCAGGCGCTCCTTGCGCGCGATCGCCAGCGGCTTCAACCGCCCAGTCTGGAAATGGCTGCGGGTCGTCGCTGCACCGCCCAGCGTGAGTTGCACTTCGCCGGCGATCCCGGCGGTCAGCGCAGGCGCAATGCCTTTGTACGGAATGTGCGCGTACATGACGCAGCGGTTGCCCGACCCAAGCACCTGAACCTTCTCGCCGGGCCTCCAGGCGCCCGAATGCGGTGAATACGGCGTCAGCATGAAGCCCATGGCTTCGAACCGCGCAGTCGCGACCGCGGGGTCGCGCACGGCCATGCCGACGTGATTGATGCTGTCAATGTCCGTGGATGCCGCTGCCTTGCGCGCTATCCCCTCTTCAGGCCGCAGGCTTCGAAGGCCGACCGCGTCGCCTGCTTCTCGGCGTCGGTCAGGCCCAGCAAGGGCCTGCGCACCGGACCGCCTGCCTGCCCTAGCAGTTCCTGCCAGTACTTCTGGTGCGCCGCCGCCTTGCCGGGCGGCCGGGTGGACTTGAGCGCGCGTCGCACCGAATCAAGGCTCGCACTCACCGCGCGCGCCTTTTCCGCCTCACCCTTGAACGCCAGCTCGGTGTACTCGTGCATGCGCCGGTCCGCGGCCGTCTGCAGCAGGTAGGGCGGCGTGGAGCACAGGTACACCTGCCAGCCCAGCTCCAGGATGTTCTCCAGCCATTCCTCTTCGTTCGAGGTGCTGACAATGAGGCACTCGCCCGC
>SXNB01000193.1 GCA_005777205.1 Burkholderiales bacterium
ACGCGCTGCACGCGGTGGCCGCCCGACTCGTAGCGCAGCTTGGAGAACGCGCCCTGGCCCTCGATGCGCGCGATCACCTCCTTGAAGCCGCCCAGTTCCGAGGCGCTCTCGGAAATCAGCTCCACCTGCCAGCCCTGGCGCTCGGCGTAGCGCGCGTACATGCGGTAAAGGTCGCCCGCGAACAGCGCAGACTCGTCGCCACCGGTGCCTGCGCGCACCTCCAGGAAGATGTTGCGGTCGTCGTTCGGGTCCCTGGGCACCAGCACCCGCTGCAGCTCGGCCTCGAGCGCTTCCATGCTGGCGCGCGCCGCCTTCATCTCGTCGTCGGCGAAGCCCTTCATCGAGGGATCGGCCGCCATGTCCCTGGCTGCCTCGGCGTCTGCCTCGGCCTGGCGGAAGCGCTGGTACAGGGAAACCAGGTTGGCAAGCTCGGCCTGCTCGCGCGACAGCTTGCGGTACTGGTTCAGGTCCCTGGTCGCGTCCTCGCTGGAGAGCGCGTGGTTGACCTCGTCCAGGCGCGCGGACAGGCTCTCCAGCTTGCTGCGCAGCATGGGCTTCATGCCGCCGCTTTCAGCGCTTGACGCGGAACAGGCGCGCGACGGCGGCCGCGAGGCCGTCGCGCTCGTCGGCGCCCGCCTCGTTCAAAGCCTGGGTCGGACCGTGCATCAGCTTGTTGACGAGGCCCTGCGACAGCGCCTCGAGCACGGCCTTGGGGTCGTCGCCGCGCTGCAGGAGCTTCAGCGCGCGCTCGAGCTCGTGGCGGCGCGCCTCCTCCGCGGTCTCGCGCAGCGAACGGATCAACGGCACGCTTTCGCGCGCCTGCATCCAGTGCATGAACTGCCCGACCTGGGTGTCGATGATGGCCTCGGCCTGCTCCACCGCGGAGCGACGCGCGTCCAGGTTCGCCGAGACGATGCCCGACAGGTCGTCCACGGTGTAGAGGAACACGTCGTCCAGGTCGGCCGCCTCGCGCTCGATGTCGCGCGGCACCGCCAGGTCGACCATGAAGATCGGCCGCCGGCGCCGCGCCTTGAGCGCGCGCTCGACCAGCCCCTTGCCGAGAATCGGCAACGACGAGGCCGTGCAGCTGATGACGATGTCGTGCTCGTGCAGGTGCTCGGCGAGGCTCTTCAACTCGATGGCGCGGCCGTTGAAGCGGTGCGCAAGCTGTTCCGCGCGCTCCAGCGTGCGGTTGGCGACGGTGATGCGCGCCGGGCCCTGGGCGGCGAAGTGCGTGGCGCAAAGCTCGATCATCTCGCCCGCGCCGATGAACAGCACCTTCTGCTCCGAGATGCTGGGGAAGATGCGCGCCGCGAGCTTCACCGCCGCGGCCGCCATCGAAACGCTCGCGGCGCCCACCTCGGTGGTGCTGCGCACCTCCTTGGCCACGGCGAAGGAGCGCTGGAAGAGCTTGTGCAGCACCGTGCCAAGCGTGCCCGCGGACTCTGCGGCCTTCACGGCCTCCTTCATCTGGCCGAGGATCTGCGGCTCGCCCAGCACCATGGAATCCAGGCCCGAGGCGACGCGGAAGGCGTGGCGCACCGCCTGGTCGCGCGGCAGCGTGTAGAGGTACGGCGAAATCTCCCCCGGCTCCATGCGGTGGTATTCGGCGAGCCAGTTGGCCGCGTCGGCCGGCTGCTCGGCGGCGAAATAGAGCTCGGTGCGGTTGCAGGTCGACAGGATCGCCGCCTCGCTCGCGCGCCGCGCCCGCGTCAGCTCGCCCAGCGCCTCGCGCAGCTTTTCGACGTGGAATGCCACCCGCTCCCTCACCGGCAGGGGGGCGGTCTGGTGATTCAGGCCGAGGGCGTAGAGGGTCATGGCGGCTTGGTAAGCCCCTGATTATAGGGCAGCCCCTTCGGCGGCATTGATCCTGCTCAAGCCTGCCCCGGAACGGCCGTTATTCCACACAACGCACGAGTGCGTTCCACACTGCCGACCGGATCGCCCATGCCCCTCGCCGCCCCCGATCTTGCCGCGCTTGCCGGCTCTCGCCTGTTCACCGGCGTGCCTGCCGACGCCCTGCGCGGCATCGCCGCAGGCGCGACGTCGCGCGACGTCGCGCCGGGCGCCCGGGTCATCGCCCCGGGCGAGCGGCATCCCTGGCTCTACATCGTCCTGCGCGGCGAGCTCGGCGTGTTCGCCGACGAAGGCGCGAAGCTCGCGCTGTCGAAGATCGGCGCGGGCGACTGCGCCGGCGAGCAATCTGTGCTCGACCACGGCACGCCGTCGGCGCTGGTCGTCGCCACCGCGGCCTCGCACTTGGCGGTGCTGAGCGCCGAGCAGATGTGGGAGGCGATGTGCCGCGCCCCGGTGATCGCGCTCAACCTGCTGCACGTGCTCTCCGAGCGCATCCGCCAGGACAACATCACGCTGCGCGCGAGCTTCGACCGGCAGACCCTGTTCGAAGCGGCAGCCAGCACCGACAGCGTCACCGGCCTGCACAACCGGCACTGGATGGAGGAGACCTTCGAGCGCGAGCTGCTGCGCTGCGGGCGCGCGGGCAAGCCCGCGTCGCTCTTCATGATCGACATCGACCACTTCAAGGACGTCAACGACAAGCTCGGCCACCGCGTCGGCGACGCGGTGCTGGCGCGCCTGGGCGACCTGATGCGCCGCGCGCTGCGCCCGCGCGACCTGAGCGCGCGCTTCGGCGGCGAGGAGTTCTGCGTCCTGCTGCCCGAAGTCGGCGCAAGGAAGGCGCTGCAGGCCGCCGAGCGCCTGCGCGCGCGCGTGGACGCCCAGCCCGCGCAGATCAACCGCGAAGTCATGGTGAGCTACACGGTGTCGATCGGCGTCGCCGAATGGCAGCCCGGCACCGAGCTTGCCGAACTGATCGAGAGCGCCGACGCGGCGCTCTACGAAGCCAAGCGCGCGGGCCGCAACCGCGTGCAGCTCGCGGGCGCCCGAAAGGTCCGGACGGCCGCCTAGATCGGTGGGAGAATTTGCCGTCGGCCGACCCGGAGGAGGATGCCCATGGCGCACGCTCACCCGAAGTGGTTCGCAATCCTCGGCGCAGCGATCGCGCTTGCAGCGGCAAGCGGCTGCAGCAGGGTTTCCTCGCGCGAAGCTGCACAGTTCAACGATGCCCTGGTGCAGAGCCAGAAGCGCCTGAACGACGCCGGACTTGAGTTCGGCTGAGCGGCGGGCGCGGCGGTGGGCGGCGGCACCATCGAGGTGGCGATGCTCGACCGGGCGATGGAGAAGGCCAACGAAGCGGTCGCGCGGGTGAAGGCGGACGTGAAGAACATGCAGGTACCCAAGTCGGCGGCGGCCCGCAACTTCCACGCCGCCTACCTGGCGATGCTTGAAACCGAGGAAAAGCTGCTGGCCGAGGAACTGGGCTCGATCGTCAGGACACTCAAGGATCCCGCCCGGCCGCCGCGAAGCAGAAGCGCATCATGCTGATCGCCAATTACCTGACAAAGATGGAGGCCGACGCGATGGCGAGCGTCAAGGAGGCGCAGGCGGCGTTCGCCAGGGAGCACGGCGTCACGCTGCGCTAGGCCGAAACGGATTGGTGCGACAATCGGCGCGGCGTCAAGCTGCGATGACCGGTCGTTTCGCCATGGAGGAGAGCATGCCGCGACACAGGAACTACCTGCCCCAGGGGGTCATTCCGGCTGCCCTGCTGCCGTTTCACGAGGATCTGTCCATCGATGCGGCGGCGTACTGCTCGCACCTGCGCGACATCGCCTCGGTGGAGGGCATTTCGGCGATTACCGTCAATGCCCACGCGTCGGAGGTGGCATCCTGCAGTTTCGACGAACAGCGGCAGGTGCTCGAGCTGACGCAGGACGAGATCGGCGCCCGCGTGCCGATCGTCAACGGCATCTACGCCGATGGCAGCCTCGAGGCGGCGCGCATCGCCAAAATGGCCGACGCCGGCGGCGCCTCGGCCCTCCTGGTATTTCCTTCCGGCATCACCACCTTCGGGCAGCGCCCGGAGATGGCCGTCGAGCATTTCAGACGCATCGCCGATGCCACCGACCTGCCGCTGATCCTGTTCCAGTACCCGCCGTCCGGCGGACAAGGCTATCCGCTTGCCACGCTGCTGAAGATCGTCGAGGCGGTCCCAAGCGTGCGCGCCATCAAGGACTGGAGCGCCAACCCGCAGCTGCACGAGCGCCAGATCCGCGCCCTGCAATCGCGCACGCCGCCCGTGGTGGTGCTGACGACGCACAGCGCGTGGCTGCTGAGTTCCCTGGTGCTGGGCTGCGGCGGCCTGCTGTCAGGCAGCGGATCGGTGATTGCCGATTTGCAGGCCCGGCTGTTCCGCGCCGTGCAGGAAAACGATCTGGTCACCGCGCGTCGGCTGAACGACCGGATCTGGCCCACTGCCGAAGTGTTCTACTGCGAGCCCTGGGTGGACATGCACAATCGCATGAAGGAGGCGCTCGTCATGCTCGGCAAGCTTCCTCGGGCGGTGGTGCGTCCGCCCCTCATGAAACTGCCGCAGTCCGAGCTCGACCGGATCCGTCGAGCGCTGCAGCTCGCCGGGCTGCTCAAGTAATCCCAGGCGGGGTGGGTGGACCCAACCCCGTGTCACTGGCACGTCGTAAACAGACTGGAAAAAAGACACCCCAAACCAAGGAGGAGACCATGAACATCAAGCTCAAAACCTGCGCCTCGGCGATCGCGCTCGCCGCGGCGGCGCTGTGTGCGGCGCCCGCGGCTGCGCAGAGTCCACGGCCGATCAAGATCGGTTTCGTCACCGAACTGACTGGCCCCTGGACTTTCTTTGGCACCAGCTGCGTGGCAGGGCTGAAATTCGCCACCGATGAAATCAACAAAGCGGGCGGTGTACTCGGCCGGCCGCTCGAGTTCATCGTGACCGACAATCAGACCAAGTCTGATCAGGCACTGGCCGCCTCGCGCAACCTCGACATCAACGACAAGGTGCTGGCGCTTAGCGGCCCGACCAGCTCCGACGTGGCACTCGCCATGTACGGCTACGCCGAGCAGCAGAAGATTCCCTTCCTGGTGCCGGTCGCGGCCTTCCCGCAGCTCACCAAGCCCGGCACACGCTACACCTTCCGTATCGAGCCCGATGCAGCCGGCTGGGGTTATGCCATGGCCAAATACATCGAGCAGGTAAGGCCGGGCGCGAAGGTTGCGCTCATGCATTCGGACGCCGCGCTCATGCGCGCCATCATGGCGGGCTTTCGCTATCAGGCGCCGCGCTCGAAGCTCAATATCGTGGCCGACATCATGTTCCCACAGGGTTCGAGCGACGCCACCGTGCAGGCTGCGCAAGTACGGGCGGCGACACCTGACTACGTGATCGTGAGCGGCGCAGGCGCCTTCGATAACGTGATCACCAATCAGTTGCTCGACCTCGGCATCAAGCCGCAGCAGATCATCCATCCCTTCGGCATCACCACGCAGGTGTTCGGCTGGGGGCAGCGCAGCGTAGGATCGATTTACGGAACCTTCTTTGATGTCGGACTGGACTCGCTCACGCCCGACGGCAAGGACTTCATCGCGCGCTTTGATGCGGCCAACAACCGCCCGCCGTCCTACGTGGAGAACTACTGCTACGTGACGCCTTACATCTTCAAGGAGGCGATCGAGGCGGCGGGCACTGCCGACGACCGCGAGAAGCTGCGTAATGCCATTTCCGCCCTCAACACCAAGGAGCGGACCAGTGGCGTGCCGATCGTGTTCGACAAGAATGGTGCACGCAAGGAATACATGTACTTCCAGGAAATCGTCTCGGTGAACGGCAAGCGCAACTATCAGTCCAAGCAGCGCTTCTACATCGAGTGGGATCCGGAAGTGATCCCGGTGTATGACCTGGTGAAGTGAGCACGCCATGACCGACGCCCAGATACTGATCCTGATGTCGACCCTGTCGACAGGGCTCATTCTGGGCGCGATCTTTGCACTGGTGGCAGCCGGGGTCACGATCGTCTACGGCTGCGTGTGGCTTCCAAATGCGAGCAACGGCCAGTTTTTCCTGCTGGCCTCGCTCGCTGCCTGGACGTTCACCGCCTCCTTTGGCTGGACCAGTCTTGCTGCCGCAGCCGGGGTGCTGATACTCGGCACGGCGCTGTCCTATCTTCTGGAGTGGATCCTGATTCGCAGGCTCTACGACACGCCCAACCGTAACGTTGCCTACTTCGTGGTAACGCTCGGTCTTACGCAAATCATGACTGGCATCTTTTCCCTGACCTACGCCAAGTGGAGCGATCAGTTCACGCTGCCCCCGGTCATTGAGGGCATCACTATGTTCGGGCCCTTCCCCATGCCGAACAACCGTCTGTTGGTCATGGGCGTGAGTCTGCTGGTGCTCGTATTGCTGTTCGTGCTGCTGCGCTACCACCCTTACGGACGCGCACTGCGCGCAGTGTTCCAGAACCGTGAAGCCGCGGCGCTCCGTGGGGTGAACGTGCGCGCCATTTACCGGCTCTCGTTCGTGCTGGGGTCGGTCATTATTTTTCTGGGGGGCATTCTGTTTGCCCTTGCCTACAGCTATGACCTGACCGTCGCCTGGACCATGTCAATTACCGCGTTTGCGATCATGATCATTGGCGGACCCGGGTCGGTGATCGGCGCGGTGGTCGTCGGGATGACATTTGGTTTCACACAGGCCATCGTCAGTATCTTTGCGAGCCCCACCGCAGCCACCTTCTCCTACCTGGGTGCCATGCTGCTCATTCTGCTGTTCCGGCCCAGCGGGTTGTTCAAACGATGAAACTCGCTTCGGATCGAGCACTCTGGATTTTTGCCGCAGCGGCGCTTGCGCTGCCCATCATTGCCGACGGCAACAAGTTTCTCGCGTTTGTGCTGGGCATGACCTACATCAGCCTGCTGTGGGCAACCGGCATGAACCTGATGTACGGCTTTGTGGGCCTCATGCCGCTCATGTTCGCGGGCGTAGCGGGCATCGCCGGCTATGCGGTGGTTCACCTCACTCGCGAGTTCGGGTGGTCCTTCTGGCTGGCCATGCCCGTAGCCACCGTGATGGCTGCACTCGCCGGTGTGGCGCTCGGCCTGCCTTCGCTACGGCTTAAGGGCTTTTACTTCACTCTGTGTTCGCTCGTGATCCAGACCGTGCTCACGCTCGCCTTCATTTTCTTTCCCACCTATACCAATGGCGACACGGGCATCAATCAGATCGCCCCGCCCGACTGGTTTGGCGGCCAGCTAAAGGGGCTCGGTCTTGAACTGATGATTGCGCTCTTTACGGTGGTCGGCATTCTGCTCTGTGCCTGGATCGTGCGATCCCCGCTCGGTCAGCGGTTTGTCGCCATTCGCGAAGACGACATCCTGGCTGAAGCAATCGGCATCCGGGTCGTACGCTGCAAGATCATTGCATTTTTCATCGTCTCTCTCTATGCCGGCGTGGGCGGCTGCTTCTACTCGGTCTACATCGGATTTGTCTCGCCCCGCGCCTTCGATGTGCTGGTGTCGATGAACATCTGGCTGTTTGTCGCCTTCGGCGGACGAGGAACCATCGCGGGTCCCATCATCGGCACCGCCATCCTTGCTCCCATTCCATTCCTGCTGCAGGAATTGCAGGCCTTCAAGGACATTCTGTCGGGCGTGCTGATCATCGTGGTCACGTTACTGATGCCGGGCGGCATCTACGGCGCCTGGCTTGCGCGCAGGCGTCGCACGCAAAAGGCCATGACCGACAGCGCGCGCGTGCAGGAGAGCCGGGTTTGAGCGTACGGCTGCTCGAGGTCAGCGGGCTCTCCAAACGCTTTGGCGGCGTAGTCGCGCTTAAAAACGTGGACGGGCATTCGGTCGCAGGCGAAACGCTTGGCATGATCGGCCCCAATGGATCAGGCAAGACCACCTTCGTGAACATGGTGAGCGGACACATCCGCCCCGACTCGGGAACGCTTGGCTTTGCCGGCATCGACATTGCGGGAAGCACGCCGCATCAGCTCGCGGAAATCGGGCTCTGCCGAACCTATCAGGCCGTGCGTGTGTTCTCGGCGTTGCCCGTTCGTCAGAACATTGACAACGCGCGGTTGCTGCTCTCGCATCGCGGCCTGGATTCAGCCGAGCTGGGTGAGCTCACCGAGTGGCTGCGGCTTGACACCCGGCTGGATGTTGATGCGGGCAGTCTCACGCTGTTCGAGCAGCGACGGCTGGAGCTGTTGATGCGGCTGGTGCTCAAGCCCCGGCTCATCATGCTGGACGAGCCTGTTGGGGGCCTTGCGGTTACCGAAGTCACCGAGATGATCCAGCTTCTCAAGGAACTCCGCGCCCGCTGCTCGATTTTCGTGATCGAGCACACCATGCGCGTGATTCGCGAGCTCGCAGACCGGGTCATGGTGCTGATCGCTGGTGAAAAGGTCGCTGACGGGCCGCCTGCCGATATCCTGCGTAACAAGCGTGTGATCGATGAATATCTGGGGACCCGCCATGCTTGAGGTGCGAGACCTCGAGATCCGCTACGGTCCGTTTCTCGCCGTCGAC
>SXNB01000194.1 GCA_005777205.1 Burkholderiales bacterium
ATCCTCGTCGAGACCACCGGCATGGCCGACCCCGGGCCGGTGGCGCAGACCTTCTTCGTCGACGGGGACATCAGCCAGCGCTACCTGCTGGATGCCATCATCACGCTGGTGGACGCGAAGCATGCCCCGGCGACGCTCGACCAGTACCACGAAGCGCAGGAGCAGGTGGGCTTCGCCGACCGGATCCTGCTGTCCAAGACCGACCTCGTCGCCGAGACGGAGACGAAGGCGCTGATCGAGCGCCTGAGGCGCATGAATCCGCGCGCGCCGGTGAAGCCGGTGCACTTCGGGGTCGCGCCGATAGAGGGGATCCTCGACATCCGCGGCTTCAACCTTAGCGCGATCCTGGAAATCGAGCCCGGATTCCTGGAAGAAGAGCACCACGAGCACGCCGACGATGTGGAGTCGTTCGTCTTCCGCAGCGAGCAGCCCTTCGACGGCGACAAGTTGGAGCAGTTCCTGAGCGGGATGCTGCGCGTCTACGGCGCCGACATGCTGCGCTACAAGGGCGTGCTGTGGGTGACGCAACGCGTGGTGTTCCAGGGGGTGCACATGCTCATGGGCGGGGAGAACGGCAAGCCCTGGGGCAAGGACAAGAAGCAGTCGGTGATGGTGTTCATCGGCCGCAACCTGCCCCGGAACCTGTTCCTCGCCGGCCTGGAGCAATGCCTGGCGAACTGATCGGGCACCAGCTTGTCTGTACCATGCGCCCATGCTCAGCCTGTCCGCCATCCGCCAGCGCTACCGCTCCCGTCTCGCCCTTTCGCTGGAGCAGTTCGAGGTGGGCGCGGGCGAGCACTGGCTGGTGCTCGGCGCATCGGGCAGCGGCAAGACCACGCTGCTGAATCTCGCCGCGGGGTTGCTGCGCGCGACCGAGGGTACTGTGCGGGCCGCGGGCGAGGACCTGGGATGCCTTGGCGAGGCGGCGCTCGACCGCTGGCGCGGCCGCCAGGTCGGCATCGTGCCGCAGAAACTGCACCTCGTGGCGAGCCTCAACGTGGCGCAGAACCTCGCCCTGGCGCCCTGGCTCGCGGGCCTGCCGCCTGCCGCCGCGCGCGCGGCGGAGCTGCTCGCGGCGCTGGGCCTCGCGGACAAGGCGGGCGCCCGGCCCGCGCAGCTTTCGCACGGCCAGGCGCAGCGCGTCGCCGTGGCGCGCGCGGTGATGAACCGCCCGGCGCTGCTGCTCGCCGACGAGCCGACCTCGAACCTTGACGACGCGGCCTGCGCCGCGGCCCTGGACCTGCTGCAGTCGCAGGCGCGCGATTGCGGCGCGACGCTCGTCGTCGCGACGCACGACCGGCGCGCCCGCGAGCGCTTCGAGAAGGTGCTGCAGCTATGACAACCACGGGAACGAAGGCTGCGACATGAACCTTGCCGCGATGAGCTTCGCCTACCTGCGCGCGCGTCCACTTGGGGCGGCGCTCAATGTGCTGCTGCTCGCGCTGGGCGTGGCGACCATCACCGTGCTGTTGCTCGCGTCCCGGCAGCTCGAGCAACGCATGCACGGCGACGCGCGCGGCATCGACCTCGTGGTGGGCGCCAAGGGCAGCCCGATGCAGCTGGTGCTCTCGGCGGTGTTCCATATCGACGTGCCGCCGGGAAACATTTCCGTGCCGGAGGCGAAGAAGCTCGCGGCGCACCGGTCGGTGAAGCAGGCGATTCCAATGGCCCTGGGCGACAGCTACCAGGGCTTTCGCATCGTCGGCACCACGCACGATTACCCGGCACACTACGGGGCGAAGCTCGGCGCAGGCCGGCTCTGGGGGGGGCCGATGGAAGCGGTGCTCGGCGCGGAGGTCGCGCGCGCAAGCCGGCTCGCGCCGGGGGCCCGTATCGTCGGCGCGCACGGCCTGGGGGGCGGTGCCGGCGGGGAGCACCTGCACGACGAAGCCCCTTACGAAGTGGTCGGGGTGATGGCGCCCACCGGGACGGTGATCGACCGCCTGGTGCTCACGGCCGTGGAATCGGTCTGGGAGGTACACGGTACCGGCGGCGAGCCGGAGGAATACCAGGAGTTCACCGCGCTGCTGCTGCGCTACGCCAGCCCGCTCGCCGCGGCGACGCTGCCGCGGCAGGTGAACGCGAATCCGCACCTGCAGGCGGGGTCTCCGGCCTACGAAAGCGCGCGCCTGTTTAGCATGGTCGGCGCCGGCGTGGAGGTGCTGCAGGGCTTTGGCGTGGCCCTGATGCTGGCCGCCGGCCTGTCGGTCTTCATCGCGCTTACCAACGCGCTCGAGGAGCGCCGCCGCGACCTCGCGGTGATGCGCATGCTGGGCGCGGGCCGGGGGAAGCTCTTCGGGCTGCTGGTGCTCGAAGGCGTGCTGCTGGCCTCGATGGGGGTTGCGCTCGGGCTGGCGCTCGGCCACGTCGCGACGGCGGCTACCGGCGCCCTGCTCGAGGCCCGCCAGCAGGGGGCACTGTCGGGCCTGTTTTGGCTGGCCGAGGAATGGTGGATCGTGGGCGGGGCGCTTCTGGTGGGGCTAGCCGCGGCGCTCGCGCCCGGATGGCGGGCCTACCGGACGGACCTCGCCGGCGTGCTGGCGGAAGGCTGACATCAACTGATAGCAACCAATGGAGGATGCATGAAAGTCTGGATCGTGATTGCGATGGCGCTGGCCTTGCCTCTGGCCGCAATAGCGCAGAAGAAGGATGACAAGGACGCGGCGCATCTGAAGCAGGACATTTCGGCCCACCGCACGATCGCCGCGGCGCACGAGTCCGCGGCGAAGTGCCTGGAGTCGGGCAAGCCGGAAAAGGAGTGCCACGCCCAGCTCGCCAAGGACTGCGGCAAGCTCGCGGTCGGCAAGTACTGCGGCATGCGCCATCGCCATTAGGCCGAGGGAGTAGAATGGTTTTCATGCTCCGCATCGCCGCCTTCGCCCTCGCCGCCTTGGTTGGCGGCGCAATGGCGCAGTCCCCTGGCGGCGGGCATACGCCACCGCCAGGGACGAAGTTCGGTGCACCGCCCGACCAAGCGGTGTTCCGGCCGCTGCCCGAGCGCAGGGACGTGGTGTCCTGGAAGCTGCTCGCGCAGGTGGAGCTGGTGCGACTGAAGGACCGCTACGCGCCGCAGTTCTCCTCGAGCGTCGCTGCGCTCGACAGGAAGGAAGTCAAGCTCCAAGGCTTCATGATGCCGCTGCAGATGGGCGACAAGCAGTCGCACTTCGTGCTCTCGGCCATGCCGGTGACCTGTGCCTTCTGCGTGCCGGGCGGACCCGAGCAGCTGGTGGAGGTGAAGGCGAAGCTCCCGGTCACCTACGGCTTCGAGGCCGTCGTCCTGAGCGGGAAGCTGGAAGTCCTGAAGGACGATTCCAACGGCATTTTCTACCGGCTGACCGACGCCGTCCTCGCCAAGTAGCCGCCCGTCGCCATCGCGCGACCGCGCGGGCGGCAAGATGCCCAAATGCAATCCAGTTGCATAATTGGGCGGATGTCCCTAACATGCCAGGGATGACAGGAGCGTTGCAAGTCCGTGCCCTGCGGCTTTTCCTCGCCGCCGCCCTGCTGGCGGCCTGGCAGGGTGCGCTCGTCCATCCGCTGGAGCACGTCGGCGAGCAGGGCGAGCTGGTACACCTGACGCGCCTCGCCGCCGCCGGCAATGGCTGCGACGACCAGGATCACGGCGATTCCGGAACTAACGCGCTGTGCGACGCCATCGCCGCAGTGGCCGAGGTCCTGAATGGGCGCACCGAGCCCGTCCTGCTGGCGGTGGGCGGCGCGTCGGCGCCGGTTGTCATCCCCGTCCCTGTACAGCGCGCCAACGATCCGCCCGCCTACCGCAGTCAGGCCCCTCCGCAAGTCTCCTGAAGTCCGAAGGTCCATGCCGGGGAAATGCTGTTCCCTGGCTATCGTTGGTGTTCAGGAGGCAAACATGTTTAGAACTATCTGTACTCGCGCAATTACGTGCGCGTTCGCCCTGTCATCGGTTGCCTACGCGCAGGCCGATGCGACCAAGGTCAGCGATGCGGTCTATGTCACCCCACTCACCAGAGATGAAGCTTCGGTGGTCCAGCCCGCCAGCGTGCTGCGCGGCGACGACCTGCGCCGCCGCCAGGCCTCGAGCCTGGGCGATACCCTGGACCGCGAGCCCGGGGTGCAATCCGGTGGCATGGGGCCGGGCGCTACGCGCCCCGTGATCCGCGGCCAGGATGCTCCGCGCGTGCGGGTGTTGGACAACGGCCTCGGCACCATGGACGTGTCCGGGGTAAGTCCGGACCACCAGTCAACGGTGGAGACGCTGGGGGCGACCCAGGTCGAGATCCTGCGCGGGCCGGCCACGCTGATCCACGGCGGGGGCGCCATCGGCGGCCTGGTGAACGTGGTGACCAAACGTATCCCGCGCGACCGCATGCAGGGCCTGGCAGGGGTAGCCGAAGTGCGGCTGGGCGGCGCGGCGCGGGAGGATACAACAATAGTGGACCTGAACGGCGGCACGGGCGGCTTCGCCTGGCACCTGGACGGGTACAGCCGTAACGCGGGCAATTACGACCGGCGCCAAGGCCGCGTCGCCAACAGCTTCGTCGATTCGCGCGGCGTCAACCTGGGCGTCTCGATGATCGGTGACCGCGGGCACTTTGGCATCGGGGCGCAGGTGCTGAATAGCTTCTATGGCGTGCCGGCGGGTGAACTGGCGCGCATCGACCTCGACCAGCAACGCTATGAACTCGAGGGTGAGTTGCGCGACCCGCTGCCCGGGTTCTCGCGTTTGCGCGGGCGCCTTGCCCGCAACGACTACCGACACAACGAGATCGAGCAGACCGGCGAGATCGCGACCCGCTTCGCCAACAACGGCGCCGAGGGCCGGCTCGAACTGACCCACCGGCCTATCGGACCGTTCACTGGTGTGCTCGGGTTCTCGAACCAGTGGCGTCGCTTCTCGGCGGTGGGTGAGGAAAGCTTCATCCAACCGGTGCGCACGCGCGGCGAGGCGCTGTTCCTGGTGGAAGAAGCGCGCGCAGGCGACTGGCGCTTCGAGCTGGGCGGGCGCGTGGAGCGCGAGCGTCACCGGCCGGAGGCGGGCACCGGGCTGCCTGACCGCAGTTTCTCGCCCGCCACCTGGTCTGGCGGAATGGTCTGGACCTTCACGCCGGGCTACAGCGCCGCGGCGACACTTACGCGCGCGCAGCGCGCGCCGGGGATCGAAGAGTTGTACGCCAACGGCCCCCACGCGGCGACTGGGACCTTCGAGGTGGGCGACAACACGCTCGCCAAGGAAGTTTCGCGCAACCTGGACTTTAGCCTGAAGAAGATCACGGGTGCGTGGCGCTGGAAGGCAGGGGTGTATGCCA
Organism: Burkholderiales bacterium; assembly: GCA_005777205.1. Classification (GTDB taxonomy): domain Bacteria; phylum Pseudomonadota; class Gammaproteobacteria; order Burkholderiales; family SG8-39; genus RBG-16-66-20. The sequence continues at coordinate 5,289 of SXNB01000194.1, forward strand.
ACCGCTTCGGTAACTATATTTTCGGCCAGTTCCAGGACGTGGACGGCGACGGCGTGTTCTCGAGCACCCTGGACCGGGTGGACGACGAAAATGCCGCTGATCCTGACGGCGAGTTACTGCGGCTGCACTACCGCCGGGCGGCGGCGCGCTTCCGCGGTTTGGAGGCGGAGCTGAGCTGGCGGCCCGAAGGGCCCTGGGGAATGCGCCTCTTCGGCGATGTGGCGAGGGGCAGGCTCGAGGGCATCGGCAACGCGCCGCGTATGTCGCCTTCGCGCCTGGGTCTGGAGAGCACCTATGGTTCCGGTCCCTGGGGAGCGTCCGCGAGCCTGCTGCGGGTGATGCGACAGGACCGGATCGCGACGGCGCAGGAAACCGCCACCCCTGGCTACACGCGGCTGGATGCCAGCCTGCAGTACCGCATCAGGCATGGCGGGCAGGCTTCGACGACCGTGTACCTGCAGGCGAACAACCTGCTCGACAAGGACATCCGGGTGCACACTTCGTTCATCAAGGATGCCGCGCCGCTGCCGGGACGTTCGCTCACAGCGGGGGTGCGCGCGACCTTCTAGACCTCTTAGAATCGGGCCATGGAAACATGGCACGGCACGACCATCCTCTCCGTGCGCCGCGGCACCTCCGTGGCGCTGGGCGGCGACGGCCAGGTGACGCTGGGTAGCGTGGTGGTGAAGGGCGGCGCGAAGAAGGTGCGGCGCCTGTACCACGAGCGCATTCTCGCCGGCTTCGCCGGCGGCACCGCGGA
>SXNB01000195.1 GCA_005777205.1 Burkholderiales bacterium
GGCCGCATCCATCACTGCATGCGCTCCATCGGCCAAGCCGAGCGGGCGCTGGAGAAGATGTGCAAGCGCGCGACGCAACGCGTCGCCTTCGGCCGCAGCGTGGCCGAGCAGGGCGTGACGCGCGAGCGGATCGCCGAGGCACGCATCATGATCGACAGCACGCGCTTCATGGTGCTGCACGCCGCCTGGCGCATGGACACCGTGGGCAACAAGGTGGCGCGGAAGGAAATCGCCATGATCAAGGTGCTCGCGCCCAACATGGCCCTGCAAGTCATCGACTGGTCGATGCAGGTGCACGGCGCGGCTGGCGTGTCGGACGACTTCGGCCTCGCCAACGCCTACGCGCACCAGAGGACGCTGCGATTCGCCGACGGCCCGGACGAGGTGCACCGCAACGCCATCGCCAAGCAGGAAATCGCCGACCAGACCACGATCGCCGAGGCGCTGGCGCAGAAAAAGGGAGGCTGACATGCGCAAGGCGCGGACCTACGTTCCCTTCGACGTCCTCGCCGCGCTGGGCGGCGCGGCCGGCGGGCAGGAGGTGCTGTCGCCCCCCGCGGGCACCCAGTTCGTCATGCGGTGCTCCGCAGGCCAGACGTCGACCCGGGTGTTCGCCGAGAACGCCAACGGGACTGTCAAAGTGCACTAGGTCGGCAAGCCCGAGCTCAACAAGACCGCGCCGGTGTGGGCCGACAGGCTGGCCGATATCTGGGACACCTTCGGGACCGGGGGCGGCAACATCCGGATGAAGCGCCTGCAGGGCGCCGAGGGCGGGATCACGAAGCTGGTCGCGGGCGAGCGGCACCGGTCCACGTATCACTGGATCGGGCTGCGCGGCGAAGCCCAGCGCAACCACACGATCCACGGACGGAGCCTGCGCTGCGTGCCGACCGGCGCATTCGGCGAGCAGGAGGTCTACGAGGTCGTGGACACCAGTTCCAGCCCCTTCCATGACCTGTGGCGCGAGGTGCTCTATTCGCCCGCGCTGAAAATGTTCGTGTCGTTCAAGGTGAAGGACAGCCACTCAAACTTCAAGCAGCGCTGCGAACTGGCGTCGCTCAAGTCGCCCTGAAAGGCGCCGGCATTCGCAAGATGTAACCGATCGGTTATATAGACCCGGCCTCAGGCCTCGCCCAGCACGTTCCCGACCACCCGCGCCGCCGCCTGCAGGTCCTCATCCCGATTGAGGATGTCCGGACACAGGCGCAGGTACTCGCCTCGAGGGGGGGTCTTGACGCCGAGGGCCATCAGCGCCGTCGCGATCCGCGCCGCTTCAGGGTGGCGAACGGTGAGGAGGGCGCGTGGTCCTCGCCCGCGCCGGCCGCCGCTGCACCTTGCGCCAGGTACGCGGCGAATTTCGCGTAATGGCCACGCCTGACGCCGGTGGCGGCGTGCAGCAGCACAGCGCGGCCGTTGGATTGACTGGAGCGGAACAAGGTGGCGCCGAGGGCGAAGCTGTCGGGCGAGGGAATGTCGACCGTCGCGGTCACTTCCGCTTTGGAATCGGCCGCGGCCGCCCCTTAAGGTCGATGGCGACGTAGGTCAGCGTGGCCTCGGTCACCTTCACTACGAGCGCCTCGGCGCGCCCGCGTTCGGCGAAGACTTCGACGTTGACGGTGACCGAGGTGTTGCCGACGCGCACCACGTCCGCGTAAAGCGACAGCACGTCGCCGATCTGCACCGGCTGCTTGAAGACGAAGGATTTCACCGCCACGGTGGCGACGCGCCCCCGCGCCACGCGGCCGGCGATGATGCCGCCGGCGACGTCCACCTGCGCCATGATCCAGCCGCCGAAGATGTCGCCGTTGTGGTTCGAGTCCGCCGGCATCGGCACCACGCGCAAGGCGGGCACCTTGCCCCGGGGAAGCCGGAGGTCCGGCGGCTGGTGCGAAGCCTTGCCCAAGCTACTTCTTGCCGCCGGCTAGGTAGTGCATCGGCCCGCCGCGGAACGGCGCGAAGCCAGTGGCGAAGATGAGACCGGCGTCAGCGAGGTCCGCGTCCGCGACCACGCCTTCGGCGAGCACCGCCTTGGCCTCGGCGAGGTAGGGCTCGACGAGGGAATCGATCAGGTCCTTCGACCAGGCGACGGGCTGGCCCTTGACCGGCTTGCCTTCCTTCCACTGGTAAATACCCTGGCCAGTCTTGCGGCCGAGTTGCCCGAGCGCGACCTTGTTGGTGAGCGCCTGCGGCGCTTCGATCTCGCCGCCCGCGCCCTTTTTCGCGAGCTCCTTGCCAGCGTGCAGGCAGATGTCCAGGCCCACGGTGTCGGCGAGCTCGATCGGGCCCATGGGCATGCCAAATGCCTCCATGGCCGCGTCCATGGTCTCGGGCTTCATGCCCTCGTCCAGCATGCGGAAGGCGTTCTGCATGTAGGGTCCAAGGACGCGGTTGACCAGGAATCCGGGCGAATCCTTCACCGGCAGCGGCAGCTTGTCGATCTGGCGCACGAAGGCGGCCGCGCGCTTCGCGTGCTCCAGGTGGGTGTTCGCGCCGCTCACGATCTCGACCAGCATCATCTGCGGCACCGGGTTGAAGAAGTGGATCCCCACCAGGCGCGACGGGTCCCTGAACCCAGCGGCGATGTCGGCGAGCTTCAGGCTCGAGGTATTGCTCGCGATCACGGCATCGGCTTTCGCCACTGCCTCGATCTTCGCGAACAGCTGTCGCTTTGCCTCCAGGTTCTCGAAGATGGCCTCGATGATGACGTCGGCGCGCGCCGCGCCCGCTCCGGTCACATCCGGGATCAGGCGATCCATGGCGTCGCGCTCGCGCCGGGGATCGCGCAGGCGGCGCGAGAACAGTTTCCACGCGCGCTGCACCGCGGGCGCCAGGCGCTCGGGCGCGGTGTCCTGCAGCGTCACCGTGATGCCGCGCATGGCGCAGATCGCGGCGATGTCTCCGCCCATGACGCCGGCGCCGACCACGTGTACGTGCTTCGCCTGGAAGTCCGAGCCCTTGCCGAGCGACTTCAGGCGCTCCTGCAGGAAAAAGATGCGAATCAGGTTCTTCGTGGTCGGGTGCTCGAACAACATGTTGATGGAGCACGTCGGGTCGGAGGGATTGATGAATGGATCGCCGTCGTACTTCTGCCACAGGTCCAGGATCGCGTAGGGCGCCGGGTAATGCTCGCGCCGGGCGCGCTTGGCCACCTGCTTGCGTGCTTGGGAAACCACGATGCCCTTGAGCGGCCCCAGCATCAGGCGATTCATGAGGCTCAGTTCGCGCGGCGGTTTCGCCTCCAGCGTTACCATGCGCGCGGTGTTCTCCAGGATGCGCAGCGGCACCGCTTGGTCCACCAGGCCCATGCGCTTTGCGCGCCTGGCGTCCACCGCCTTGCCCGAGAGCAGCAGGTCCATCGCCGCGGCCGGGCCGATCAGCTTGGGCAGCCACTGCACGCCGTGCCAGGCCGGCATGATGCCCAGCATCACCTCGGGGAAGGCAAAGCGCGTCTTCGGATCGTCCAGCGCGACGCGATAGCGGCAGGCGAGCGCCAGCTCGAAGCCCCCGCCCATGCAGTAGCCGTTCACCAGCGCGGTGGTGGGGAAGGGCAGCTCGCGCAGCTTGGCGAA
>SXNB01000196.1 GCA_005777205.1 Burkholderiales bacterium
CAGTAGATCAGCGACGGGTTGACCAGCTTCAGGCTATCGTAGTCGAGGCCGTACTTCTTCAGCGCGTCCACTTTGTAGTTCTCCACCAGCACCTGGCACTTTGCCGCCAGCTCGCGCACGATGGCCTGGCCCTCGGGCTTGGAGATGTCCAGTGTCACGGATTTCTTGTTGCGGTTCACCGACAGGAAGTAGGCGGCCTCGGAGCTGTCCTTGCCGTCGGCGCCCTTCATGAACGGCGGTCCCCAGGCGCGGGTGTCGTCGCCGGCGCCGGGGCGCTCGATCTTGATCACTCCGGCGCCGAGGTCGCCGAGATTCTGCGCCGCCCAGGGACCGGCGAGGACGCGCGAGAGGTCTAGGACGCGGATGTGGGAGAGGGGTCCGGGCATCGTGGTTGCGGTTCAGTGAGAAAGTGCGTTGAGGATTTTGTCCAGGATCTCCGGCGACACCGGCGCTTCGGCGAGTAGCGCAGTGGAAAATGTGGGTCCGATTTCTGTCAAATCGCGTCGCAGAGGGTCACGCGGCTCGAGGCGGTGGATGTAGCACAGCAGAGCGAGCAGGTGGCGGCGGCAATCGCCTTTCTTGCCGAGGCGCGTGCCCTCGTCGGCAAGCAGCGCCGCCGACACGGCGTAGTACAGGCCCGTGGCCGCCTGGCGCGCGTGGGATTCCAGCCCTGTCGCCGCGGTGTCGAAGGCAAAGGCCGAGGCCTTGTTCAGCGACGCGGCGAGGCGGGCCGCCAGCATACGCGGCGCGCGCTCGAGCTTCTCGTTCAGGTCGGGGAGCAGGGCGTCCAGGCAGCCCTCGCGGCTGATGGCGCGCAGCACGTCGAGGGCGACGATGTTGGAGGTGCCTTCCCAGATGGAGCCCAGGTGCGCGTCACGCACTAGGCGCGGGTCGGACCATTCCTCGGTGTAGCCGACGCCGCCGCGCACTTCCATGGCGTCGCCAGTGACCTTGCGCGCGTCCCGGCAGGCGCGGAACTTGATGAGCGGGGTCAGCAGGCGCACGCGCTTGCGCGCGGCTTCGTCGCCGCCGTCCGCCTTTGCCAGTTCCAGCCCGGTGTAGAGCACCATGCTGCGCGCGGCCTCGGTGGGCAGCATCAGCTTCACCAACTGCCGGCGCATGAGTGGAAGCTCGATGAGCGGCTTGCCGAAGGCCCTGCGGTTGCGCGCCACGAACAGGGCTTCGGTCAGCGCGCGGCGCATCATGCCGGCGGCGCGCATGCCGTTGGATAGGCGCGACATGTTGATCATGTCCGCCATCTGCACGAAGCCGCGCCCGGGGTCACCTACCAGGTAAGCGGTGGCGCCCTCGAGCTTGGTCTCGCCGCTGGGCATGCCGCGCGTGCCCAACTTTTCCTTCAGACGAACAATTTTGTACTGGTTAAGCGAGCCGTCGGGCAGCGTGCGCGGCATCAGGAACAGCGACAGTCCCCGAGTACCGTCGGCGGCACCCTCGGGTCTCGCCAGCACCAGCGCCAGGCCGGCGTCGGCGTTGGAGCAGAACCACTTGTCTCCGTGGAGGGTCCAGGCGTCGCCCGATTTCCGAGCGACAGTTTCGGTAGCGCCGACGTCCGAGCCCGCCTTCTGCTCGGTCATGAACATCGCGCCCTGGGTGAGCGCGTCCATGTCCTGCGAAGTGAGGCCAGGCAGGTAGCGCGCCACCAGTGCCGGGTCGGCGAACTTGCGGATGGTGCGGGTGAGCGCATCGGTCATGGAGAGGGGACAGCAGACGCCGAACTCTGCCTGCACGTAGACATAGGTCAGGGCGTACTTGGCGATCGGTGGTAGCGGGTCCGGCCAGCCGAGCACTCCGCCACGGTGAGACATGGCAGCGAGGCCGTATTCGCCGAACGCCACTTCCTCCAGCCTGCGGTAGGACGCGTGCTTGTCAACGCGCTGGCCGGCGAGCTGGGGCGGATTCTTGTCCGCGGTCAGCGCCTGCTCGTCCAACTCGGCGCCCGCTATGGCGCCCAGCCGCGTGAAATGCGGCATCAGGTGCGCGGCCAGCTTCGGCTCCAGGTGCAGCTCGAGCAGGCCGCGGAAGCCGGGGTCGGCTTCGAACAGGTTCAGGCCGCGCGACTCGGGCACGCCCTCGGGCGCGCGCATCGACGCCATCAGTCGATTCTCGCGCCCGCGGCGCCCACGATCTTGCCCCACTTAGCGTGGTCGGCCCTGAGCACCTTGGTGAATTCCTCTGGCGTGCTGGTCCACAGGTCGAAGGCCTGGATGCGGATGCGCTGGCGCATGTCCGGAGCGCGCAGCGCCTCGATCAGTTTCTCGTTCAGCTTCTGCACGATCGGTTTCGGCATACCCGCAGGCCCGACGATGCCGAACCACAGGTCGCTGCCAGCCTCGCTATAGCCCGGAACGCCGGATTCGTCCATGGTTGGGACCTCGGGAATATAGGGCGAGCGCTTGGCGCTGGTCACGGCGAGGGCGCGTACCCGGCCGGCGCCCATCTGGGGGATGCTGGTGATGAGAACGTCGAACATGCCAGTGATGTTGCCGGCCATGACGTCGGTCATCGCCGGGCCCGAGCCCCTGTAGGGTACGTGCTGCATGGGCGCCTTCGTGACGATCTTCAGCACCTCGCCCGAGAGGTGGTTGGAGGAGCCGTTGCCAGCCGAGCCGAAGCTGACTTTTCCGGGGTTGGCCTTGGCGTAGGCCACCAGCTCGCCCACCGTTTTCGCTGGCACGTCCGGATGGACCACCAGAACATTGACGTAGGACACCGCGAGCGTGATGTGGGTGAAATCCTTGAGGGTGTCGTGCGGGAGCTTCTTGCCGTAGATGTGCGGGTTGATGGCGTGGCTGCCGGTGGTGGCGAGGCCGATGGTGTAGCCGTCCGGCGTCGACTTGGCGACGCGGTCGCTGCCGATGGAGGCGCCGGCGCCGCCGACGTTTTCCACCACCACCGGTTGTCCCAGCAGCTCAGAGAGCTTGGCCGCCAGCGGGCGCGAGAAGCCGTCGGTGGAGCCGCCGGGCGGGAAGGGCACGATCCATTTCAGGGGCTTGGTCGGGTACGACTGGGCCGCCGCGGCGAGGGGCAAGGTGAGGAGCATTGCGAGCAGGTGGTGTTTCATGCGGTGTGCCTCCGTTCGTAGTCGGTGATGGCCTTCTCGTGCTGCAGCGTCAGGTCGATCTCGTCCCACCCCTTGAGCAGGCATTCCTTGCGGAATGGGTCGACGTCAAATTTTTCCGAGCTGCCGTCCGGAAAGGCCACGGTCTGCGCCGCCAGGTCGATGGTGACTTGCGCGCCGGGCTTGTCGGAGAGCAGCTTGCGCAAACGCGCTACTTTGTCCGCCGGAAGGATCACCGGCAGGAAGCCATTCTTGAAGGAGTTCTCGAAGAAAATGTCGCCGAAGGAAGGGGCGATCCAGGATCTCAGCCCGGCACCGGCCAGCGCCCACACCGCGCCTTCGCGCGACGATCCG
>SXNB01000027.1 GCA_005777205.1 Burkholderiales bacterium
AGGCGCCATGACGTGTTCATCCGCTACGCCGCCGCGGAGGTCCGGATCGGGCGCTTCAAGTTACCGCAGCAAGCGCAGGCGCTCGCCGAGGCGATCGCATCGCACCTGCCGCCGCCGGCCGCTGGTGTAGGCTAGCCGGACCATGGCCGCCACCGAGAATTGGGCCTTCCCCGCCAGCCTCCAGCCCAAGCCCGAGGAACTCGGCTTCGATCTCTCCGCCGCGCTGGACGCGGTGGTGCTGGTGAAGGCCGAAGTCCCGGAGGAAGCGTTCACTGCGGGCATTCTCGGCACAAAGCGTATCGGCAACGGCGTCGTGATCCGCGACGATGGCCTGATCCTCACCATCGGTTACCTGATCACCGAGGCGCAATCCATCTGGCTCACCACCAACCACGGCACGGTGGTGGCGGGCCATGCGCTTGCCTACGATCAGGTCACCGGGTTCGGGCTGGTGCTGCCGCTGGGCCGCCTGGGCGTCAAGCCGATCGCACGCGGTTCTGCGGCTGACTGCGCCGTTAGCGACGAGGTTTTCCTGATCGGGCAGGGCGGACGCGAGCACGCGCTCAAAGCATCGGTGTTCGCCAAGCGCGAGTTCGCGGGTTACTGGGAATACGTCCTCGACGAGGCCATCTTCACCGCGCCCGCGCATCCGCAGTGGGGCGGCGCCGCGCTGGTCAGCCGCGACGGAAAACTGCTTGGCATCGGCTCGCTGCTGCTGCAGGAGGAGCAGGACGGCCGGCAGGTGCAGGGCAACATGGTGGTGCCCATCGACCTGCTCGAGCCGATCCTAGAGGACATGGTGCTGCGCGGTCGCCCGAACCGGCCGCCGCGTGCCTGGCTGGGTTTGTACGCGCAGGAGGCGGGCGAGCACCTGGTGGTGGGCGGCCTCGCCACCGGCGGGCCGGCGGATCGCTCGGGCATCAAGCTGGGCGACACCGTGCTCGCGGTGGCGGGGGCGCGCGCGAACGGGCTAGCTGATCTGTTCCGCAAGATCTGGCAGCAGGGACCCGCTGGCACCGAGGTGCCACTGACGCTGTCACGCCGCGACACGCGCATCGAAGTGCGCGCGAAATCGGCTGACCGCGCCGACTACCTGCTCAAGCCCCGCCTGCACTGAAGGCAAGCGCGGATTCCTAGTTGATCGTGGCGCCGGTCTCGCGCACGACGCGGCCCCACTTTTCGTGCTCGGCGCGCATGAACGCGCCCAGTTCCCTGGGGCCGAGCAGGGCGGGTGCGATGCCTGCTGCGCGCAGGCTTTGCGCGATGTCGGCCTCCTGCAGCGCCTTGCCCATCTCCGCATGCATCCGCTGGAGGATGTCCGCTGGCACCGCGGCTGGAGCAAGCACGCACAGCCAGAGCGAGGCGTCGAAGCCGGGGACGCCCGCCTCTGCACGCGAGAGCACCTCGGGCAGGTTGGATCAGCGCGCGGCTCTGGAGACCACGAGCATCCGCAGCCTGCCGTTGCGCACGTTGTTGAGGACGTTCGGCACGCCGGCGAAGGAAACCTTGACCTGTCCCGAGACCAGGTCCTGCATCGCTGGCCCACTGCCCTTGTAGGGGACGTGGTTGAGGCGGATGCCCGCCATCGAGGCGATTATCGCTATCACCAGGTGTTGCGCGCTGCCGTTCCCCGAGCTGGCGTAGTCGATCTCGCCCGGGCGCGAAGTCCTTCAGCGCGTCGTAGGGAATGGTCTTGTACAGCTACGGGCTGATCACGTGCGGCGTCGCGGTGAAGAGAAAGGTATGGCGGTCGGCCTCGGCCTTGGCCACCGCGTCCGATCCCATGGTGCCGCCTGCCCCGGGCCGGTTCTCGGCGTAGACCTAGCAGCCCAGTTGCGCCGATAGGCGCGGCGCCGAGGCCCGGCAGGAGGGTTGCGGCGACGAAGGCGACGAGGGCGAGGCGGCGGATCATCCGAGGTAGCCGAGCTCCGGCTGGGTGAAGAACGCGTGCAGGATATGGTGGACTATCAGGCAGTTTTTCTGCTGGAAGCTGGCGTGCGAGATTCCGGGCATGACCACGAACTGCTTGTCCGGATTGGGCAGCGCCCGGTAGAACGCCAGCAAATCGTCCAGCGAGGCGATGCCGTCGTGCTGGCCGCGCATCACGAGCGTCGGTACGGCCAGCTTCTACGGCTGCACCTCTGCGCTCGGCCAGGGTCGGGCTGCCCTCGCCGGTCCAGACGAAGGCATCCAGCGCGAGGCGCGCCACGCGCTCGGGCCGGCGTTGCGCGAACACTGCCACCTTCAGCGCGCCGGAGGAAATGCCGTACATGAGGAGCTTTTGCGCGCCGGATTCCCGTAGCGCGAGCTCGGTGCCGGCCTCGAGATCGTCGGCGCCGTTCTCGATGCCGCAGTTGACCGGGCGGGACTTGTCCGAACGCCCGTAACCCTCGTCGTCCATGGTCAAGCAGTCGAAGCCGCGCGCCGCGAACCAGTCCATCACCGAGGAGTACGGCTGGCCCGGAACCGTCAGGTCGAAGGTCGGCTGGGGGGGCATGGACGAACCGTGGACAAAGAAGATGGTGCCTGCCGCCGCAGCCCCGGGAGCACGTTTGCGCCAGAGAAAAAGTTTGACCTCGCCCTTTTGGGTCCGGTATTCCGCGCCCCGGGTCTCGACCGCCTGCTGCGTCATGTCAGCCTGTCCAGTTTCGTAAAGGCCGCGAAAATCGACTACAGTGACTCCCTCGTCAAGCTTGTGTAAAAATAGGCGTCTTTGGAGTAGGATAAGGATGACGAAAAGTCTCGCCGGGCTGGACACCTTTCCAAAGCTGCTCGCGCATCACGCGAAGGTGCGTGGCCCGCTGCCTGCGTTGCGGGAAAAGAACCTGGGCATCTGGCAGACCTGGAGCTGGAAGCATTTCGCGGATGAGGTACGGGCCATCGCCTGCGGCCTCGCCGCGGCGGGCTTCAAGCGCGGCGATCACCTTGCCATTGTCGGCGACAACCGGCCGCGCCTCTATGCCGCGATGTGCGCGGCGCAGTGCCTGGGCGGGATCCCGGTGCCGATGTACCAGGATGCCGCCGCCGCGGAAATGGTATTCCCGATCCAGAACGCCGGGACCGAGTTCGCGGTCGCCGAGGACCAGGAGCAGGTGGACAAGCTGCTGGAGATCCTGCCGAAATGCCCGGCGCTCAAGCGCATCTACTACGACGACGCGCGCGGCATGCGCCACTACAAGCAACCGCAGCTCGCCCCTTACGACACGCTGCTCGAGGAGGGGCGCGACGCGCTCGCGCGCGACCCGGCGTTCCTCGAGACCGAGATCGCCAAGGGTTCCGGCGCGGACCCCGCCGCGATGTTCTTCATCTCATGTTTACCATATCCAAGTTATCATACATGTAGGCGGAGTAAGAAAAAAATACAGTGCCTACATCCTTGGGGTCAGATGGACGAATTGCATTCTTA
>SXNB01000197.1 GCA_005777205.1 Burkholderiales bacterium
ATCCGCTACCGCACGCGCGACCTGACGCAGCTGCTGCCGGGAACGGCCAGGGTGATGCGGCGTATGGAACGGATCACGGGAAGGTCGGATGACATGATGATCATCCGTGGCGTGAACGTGTTCCCTTCGCAGATCGAGGAACTGATCCTCCGGCAAAAGGAGCTCGCTCCCCATTACGTACTGGAACTGAGCAAGCTGGGCCCGCTCGACCACCTGACGGTGCTGGTCGAGCTCGCTCCGGGGGCCGCGGACAAGCAGTCCGCGGCCTCGCTGGGGCATGAGATCAAGTCCAGGATCGGGATCACGGCGGATGTGAAAGTCGTGCCGATCTCAACAATCGAGCGCTCCGTGGGCAAGGCGAAGCGGGTCATCGACAAGAGACCAAAGTAAATGGTTCTCGGACTCGATCGAGAACGCCTGGAACACGCGGCGACGCTCGTCCACGCCGCCATTCCGGCGACGCCACAGCTCTCCTGGCCACTGCTGAACCAGCGCGCCGGCTGCGAGGTCTGGGTCAAGCACGACAACCATACCGCCACCGGCGCGTTCAAGATCCTCGGCGGCATCGTCATGCTCGATGCGCTCAAGCGCGGCAACAGCCGCGACAAAAACGCTGCGATGAAGGCCTGGGGCGCGGAGCTGGTAGAGTTCGGGCGCGATTTCGACGAGGCGAAGAACCCCGCGGGGCAGCCCGCGCGCGAGCACGGTCTGGTGTCTGTCGGGCCCTACCATCCCGAGCTGATCGCGGGCGCGGAGCCGCTCGCCGCGCTGCTGACCCATTCGGCGGGAACAGGTGCGCGCTTCGCGGTCATCGCCTCAGGCGGCAACATTGACCGTGACGCGTACCTCTCTGCGCTCCGTGAACAGTGAAGCTGACGAGGGAAAGCCTTCTCGACGGCACGTTCCACGCCGCGGTACGCTCCAGCCTGGGTCCGGGCGCGCGTATTATTTCGGACGCCGAGCGTGCGGCACAGGTGGGCGCGATTCTCGACCGCGCGCCTCGCCGGGGAAGGATCTGGGTGTTCGGGTTCGGCTCGCTGATCTGGAATCCGGCTTTCCGCTTCGTTGAACGTCGCACCGCTCGGATCCACGGCTTTCATCGACAGTTCTGCCTTTGGGCGCGCGCTGGACGGGGCAGCCCCGAGCGCCCCGGCCTGATGCTGTCCCTGGAACCCGGCGGCAGCTGCACTGGCGTGGCCTACCGCATCGCTTCGCGCGCTGCGCCGACCGAACTCGACATCATCTGGAGGCGCGAGATGTTCACCATGGCCTATCGCCCGGTGTGGACCACCGCGTACACCGCCAAGGGCCCAGAGCCAGCGATCGCGTTCAGCGCCAATCGCCAGCATGAGCGCTACGCGCCCGGGCTGGCGGACGCCGAGGTGGCGCGCCTGCTCGCAACCGGAAGTGGTCCGATGGGACGATGCTGCGACTACCTGTTCGACACGGTGGAGCACCTTCGCCAGCTCGGCATCCGCGACCGCCGGCTGGAAGCGCTGGAAGCGAAGGTGAGGGCGTACGGCGCGGCAGGGCTCGAGTAGAACCGGCCGCAGGGGACCCCACGTTCCGCGCATGTCTGGCGCGGCGTTTCAGGCGAGCAGTTCCCCGCTCAGCACGCCCTCCAGCGCGAGCAGCGCGCGCTTCTTCGCCAGCCCCCCCGCATAGCCCGTGAGCGAACCGTCCGAGCCCATGATGCGGTGGCAGGGAACGACGAGTCCGATCGGATTGCGCCCGGTGGCCGCGCCCGCCGCGCGCGCGCTGCCCGGGACGCCGGCACGGCGCGCGAGTTCGCCGTAGGTGATGGTCTGGCCAAAGGGCACGCCTGATATCGCGCTCCACACCGCCTTCTGGAAATCTGTCCCGGCCGGATCGAGCGCGAGGTCGAATTTCCTCCGCTTGCCGGCGAAGTACTCCGCCACCTGCGCCCGGGCGCGCTTCAGGTGCAGGTTCGCCGGATCGCGCTTCCAATCCCGGCCCTTGCCCGGATGATGCTTCTGCCGGTCGAAATAGACGCCGGCCAATCCATCGTCGGTGGCGGCGAGCAGCATGCCGCCGATGGGGCTGGCGTAAGTGTCGTAGTAGCGCATGTCCACTCCCTTCATTGCAGCGTTTGCCACTGGTGCATCACGGCGTACGCGCGCCAGGGCCGCCAGGCTTCGCCCGCGGCCAGGGCGGTGTCGGTCAGCAGGCGCTTGGCGAGCAGCAGCCGCTGGGTCTGCGCGAACTCGACTGGCGAAACGCTGAACTCGGTGCCGAAGGCGCGGCGCAGGTGGCGGTCGGTGATGCCCAGGCGCCCCGCGATCGCCTCCAGGCTGTCCGCTTGCAGCGTGCGATCCTCGATCAGGCTGGCGGCGGCGCTGGGGTAGAAGCGGCCGTCAAAGCGGGCGTCGCGCGCTCTCAGGGCGCGGTAGCAGGTGTGCGGGTCCAGCGTCATGGGGCGCAGTATGGACCCGGGCAAAGCGGCCTGCTAGCCGTTTTCGGACTTCGTGGCACGAGGTCCGGAAACGGCTAGCCAGGACCCGGCACCCAGACCATGATGCACCCCATGAATGCCGCCGACTACGGCCGACTGGTGCTGCTCGCCGCGATCTGGGGTGGCGCCTTCCCCTTCATGCGCGTGGCGGCTCCTGAATTGGGAGCGGTCGTCACGGCCGACCTTCGGGTGCTGATTGGCGGCCTGGCGCTGCTCGTCTGGCTGCGGCTGCGCGGCGAGGGAATCGACGCCAGTCGGCACTGGCGCTTCTACCTGCTCATCGGCGTGGTCGGCATCGCGCTTCCGTTCACCCTGTACGCGTACGCGGCGACCCTGGCGCCGGCATCGCTCCTGTCTATCCTGAACGCCACCGCGCCCATGTTCGGTCTGGCCTGGAGCTCTGCGTTCGGCGACGAGCGCATCACGCTGCGACGTGCCGCGGGGCTCGCGCTGGGACTCGCCGGGGTGGCGATCATCGCCAGCCCCGGCGGCCTGGAATCCAGCCCGCAGTTACTCCTCGCCAGCGCCGCCGCGCTCGCCGCCTGTTGCGCCTACGGCGTGGTCGGCGTGCTCATGAAACGCCTCGCGAGCGGCGCCTCGCCACGAGCGATGGCCACCGGCAACCAGCTCGCGGCAGCGCTGGCGCTGATGCCGCTCGCACTGGTTCTCCTGCCCGCGGCGCCACCCACCGCGCTGGTCATCGGCAACCTGCTCGCGCTCGGCCTGCTCTCTAGCGGCGTCGCGTTCCTGCTGTACTTCCGCCTGATGGCGGACGTGGGCGCCGCGAAGGCGCTTGCAGTCACCTACCTGATCCCGCTGTTCGGCGTGCTCTGGGGCTGGCTGTTCCTCGGCGAATCGCTTCCTCCCAGTGCGCTCGCCGGCGGCACGCTGATCCTCGCCGGCACCGTCCTCGTCACTTCAACATAGGGACAGACCACGATTTCCGCTGCGCGTCGGCGGTGAAACTGTGGTTTGTCCCTGATTTCCAGCAGCTAGAATGCCGGCCACAATGGCTGCCTACCCGAATCTTTTCCGACCGCTCGATTTGCCGGGCGGCGTCCAACTGCCCAACCGCATTCTCATGGGCTCGATGCATACCGGGCTGGAGGCGCGCCCCGACGGCATGCCGCGCTTGGCGGCGTTCTTCGCCGAGCGCGCGCGCGGCGGCACAGCGCTGATCGTCACCGGCGGGTTTTCCCCAAACGACACCGGGGATCTGAGCCCACACCGCGCGCAGATGAGTACCAAGGAGGACGCGGCGCGCCACAAGGTGATTCCACACGCGGTGCACGAGGCCGGCGCCCGCATCGTGCTGCAGGTGCTGCACTCGGGCCGCTACGGCTTTCACGAGCGCATCGTCGCGCCCTCGCCCATCAAGGCCGGCATCAACCAGCATGCGCCGCGCGAGATGACCTCGCCAGAAGTCGAACAGACCATCAGGGACTTCGTGCGCGCCGCGGTGCTGGCGCAGACCCCCGGCTACGACGGCGTCGAGTACATGGGCTCGGAGGGCTACCTCATCACCCAGTTCCTCGCCCTGCGTACCAACCAGCGCCAGGACGACTGGGGCGGGTCGCTCGAGAACCGCATGCGCTTCGCCTGCGAGATCGTGCGCCAGACGCGGGTCGCCACCGGCCCGGAATTCATCATTGTTTACCGCATCTCGGCGCTGGACCTCGTGGAAGGCGGCCTCACAGGCGAGGAGATCGTCACGGTCGCAAAAGCCATCGAGCAGGCGGGCGCGAGCCTCCTCAACACCGGCATCGGCTGGC
>SXNB01000198.1 GCA_005777205.1 Burkholderiales bacterium
GACCGGGACGAGACGCGCTCCATGCGCTCCAAGGAGGACGCTCAGGACTACCGCTATTGTCCGGACCCGGATCTGCTGCCGCTGGTGATCCCTGCGGAAGAGGTAGAGGCGATCCGCGCCCGGATGCCCGAGCTGCCGGCGCAGAAGCGCGTGCGCTACGCGGCGCAGTTCGGGCTGGCCGCGTACGACGTCATGCTGTTGACCGAATCGCGCGAGAAGGCGGCCTACTTCGAGCAGGCGGTGTCCGGGTACGGCGCGACGGCGAAGCTGGCGGCGAACTGGCTCAATGGCGAGATTGCCTCGCGCCTGAACGACGAGGGGCGGGAGTTCGACGCCGTGCCGGTACCGCCGCGGCGGCTGGCCGGTCTGCTGGCGCGAATCCAGGACGACACGGTGTCGCAGAAGGCGGCCAAGGATGTGCTAGCGGAAATGTGGGTGGGCGAGGGCGAGGCCGACGCCATCATCGAGGCGAAGGGCCTGAAGCAGATCAGCGACTCAGGTGCGATCGAGAGGCTGGTGGACGAGGTGCTGGCGGCGAACGTCAGACAGGTGGAGGACTTCCGCGCGGGCAGGGAGAAGGCCTTCAACTCCCTGGTCGGCCAGGTGATGAAGCAGAGCAAGGGCAAGGCCAATCCGGCGCAGGTCAACGAGGTCCTGCGCAGCAGGCTGAAAGGCTAGCCGGCTACTTGCTCGAGCCCTTGGTGAGCTCGAGGTAGCGCTTCTTGTCCTCGTTGTACTGGGCGTTGATCGAGTCCACTTCCTTATTCTTCTGCGCCAGCAGGTTCTCCTGGATGGCGATGGAGAAGTTGTACTCCTTGATCTCCTGTTCCATCTTGGCCGGCGGCTTGTTCTTGCCCCGGGAAGAACGCCAATTCCTTCGTCAGGTCGGCCTGAGGCTTCTTCAGCGTGCCGACGCGGGCCTCGGATTCCTGGACCGCCCTCTGGTTGTCCTCCAGCGCGCGCTTGCGGGCGAGCTCGATGTCTGCTTCGCTGGTATAGGTGGACAGCAGCGCCTTGTTCTTGCGCGACTCCTCCTTGAGGATCGAGTCGCGCTTTTTCTTTTCCTCGGCTTCCTTCGCCTTGGTCGCCTGGTCGGCGGCCGAGGCCTGCGGGTCGATCTTGCGCACCACCATGCCCTGGGCGTTCAGCTGCTCCACGGGCTTGCCGACGCAGCGCTAGGACGAGGCGGCGGACAGCGGCAACTCGGCGAGGGCGGCGGCGGCGAAGAACGGGGCGAGCTTGCGCAACCTGGGCGACTCCATTGGCGTACCCTCGGAGGATCCTAACGCGGCGGGCCCGCTGCCGTTGACCGGGGTTCCCCTGTAATATCCGCGCCATGCACTCTGCCGACCGCGCCTTCATCGCCGAAACCACGGCGAAGATGCTCCTCGAAGTGAAAGCCGTGCTGTTCTCCGAGGGCAAGCCCTTTATCTTCACCTCGGGCTGGGCCAGCCCGGTGTACATCGACTGCCGCAAGCTCATCTTCTACCCGCGCATCCGCGCGCAGCTGATCGACTTCGCCGCGGCGACGCTCTCGCGCGACGCCGGCTTCGAGCAGTTCGACGTCGTCGCCGGCGGCGAGACCGCCGGCATCCCCTACGCCGCCTGGATGGCCGACCGCCTCGGCCTGCCGATGCAGTACATCCGCAAGAAGCCCAAGGGCTTTGGCCGCAACGCCCAGATTGAGGGCGACATCCGCGAGGGCGCGCGCACGCTGCTGGTGGAGGACCTCACCACCGACGGGCGCTCCAAGATCAATTTCTGCCAGGCGCTGCGCGCGGCGGGCGCGGTGGTCGAGCACGTCTACGTCAACTTCTACTACGACATTTTCCCGGAATCCAAGCAGGTGATGTCCGACCTGAAGGTGCGGCTGCACCACCTCGCCAGTTGGTGGGACGTGCTGGGCGTGGTGAAGCAGGGCAACTACCTCGCTGTGGCGCAGATCGACGAGGTGGAAAAGTTCCTGCACGCGCCCGCGGAGTGGTCCGCGAAGCACGGCGGCGCCTCCAGCTTCCCCAACGGCTGAACGCCCCCTTTCCGTAGCGGCACGCAACGGTATGCGGGTCATCACGCTCAACGTCAACGGCATCCGCTCGGCCGCGAGGAAGGGGCTCTATCCCTGGCTCGCGGCGCATAAGGCGGACATCGTCTGCCTGCAGGAGGTGAAGGCGCACGAGGCGGATCTCGACCCGGCGATCCTGAACCCGAAGGGCTATCTGGGCCATTTCCACTGCGCCGAGAAGAAGGGCTACGCCGGCGTCGGCCTGTACACGCGCGCCAAGCCCGACGCAGTGGTGCGCGGCTTCGGCGTCAGGGAGTTCGACGCCGAGGGCCGGACCCTGGAAGCGCGCTTCGGCAAGCTGTCGGTGATCTCGGTCTACCTGCCTTCGGGCTCATCGGGCCCGCATCGGCAGGCCTCGAAGTTCCGCTTCCTGGAGGCCTTCCTGCCGCACATGGCGAAGCTCAGACGCTCGGGCCGCGAGATTCTGCTGTGCGGGGACTGGAACATCGCGCACCAGGAGATCGACCTGCGCAACTGGCGATCGAACCAGAAGAACTCGGGCTTCCTGCCGGAGGAGCGCGCCTGGCTGACGAAGGTGTTCGACGAGGTCGGTTTTGTCGACGTGTTCCGCCGGTTGAACGCGAAACCCGACCAGTACACCTGGTGGTCCAACCGCGGCCAGGCGTGGGCGAAGAACGTGGGCTGGCGGCTGGATTATCACATCGCCACTGAAGCCTTGGCGAAGACCGCGCAACGCGAAGCCATCTACCTGAAGAAGCGCTTCAGCGACCATGCGCCGCTGACCATCGACTACGCGGCCGACCGGTTCCTGAAGCTAGCCTGACTTCGCCGGCGGCGCGCCGGCGGTCCAGCCACCAGGCCAGCATCGGAAGGGTGACGAAGCCGCCCGGCATCACCACCACGATCAGGTAAGGCGAGATCCTCGAGATACGCCCGATCTGCGAGCGGATCTCGGCGACGAGGTACTTGCGCTCGCGCCGCGACCCGCGTGGACCAGCGTGACGCCGATGGATGCGCCCGCATCCAGGGGCGCGAGTTGGGCGAGAAGACTGTCGCGTTCGGCCTGTGCCCGCACCGAGAGTCGCACGCGGGTCTCGGCCAGCGTCAGCAGCCGCTCGCGCATGCGCTCAGGGCCTGCCTAGGGTGTCGCGATCCCGCTCGAACTCGGCGAGCGTCGCGGCGAGGAACTTCGGCCGTTCGCGCAGGCGCGCGCGGGCGAACAGCGCCGCGGCGGTGCCGGCGCCAATGAATCCGGCCGCCACCAGCCCAGCGGCGAGCAGGCGGTTGGCATCCCAAAACAGAAGCACCACCAGGATCGCGTCGAACACCAGCGCCGCGCCCAGAAACAGGAACGCGGCGGCGAGCCAGATCCCGATCTCGAGCAGGCGCAGGGCCTGCTCTTCCGCCTCGGTGGCGGCAAGCCGCAGGCGCGCTAACTCCCTAACGGGGCCAAGCATCGATGGCGCGGAGGCCGCCCCGGGTAAGATTTGCCCCGATGGTCCCCGCCGAATACGCCGCTGTGTTCCATGTCTGCCGGGCCTAGCGCGGCCAGCGCCAGGCCGGGCTGGCGCGACGCGTTTAGCGCCTACGCCGGGCCGCGCGTGGCGGCGCTGTTGTTCCTTGGCTTCTCCGCCGGCCTGCCCGTCCTGTTGGTGTTCGCCACCCTTTCGGCCTGGCTCGCGCAGGCGGGCATTGAGCGAGGCACCATCGGCCTGCTGTCCTGGGTCGGGATCACCTACTCCACCAAGGTGCTGTGGGCGCCGGTCGTGGATCGGCTGCCGCTGCCCCTGCTTACGCGCTGGCTTGGCCGCCGCCGCGGCTGGATGCTGCTGGCGCAGCTCGCGCTCGCGGCGGGCCTCGTTGGCTTGTCCGCGCAGGATCCGGCGCGGGACCTGCAGGCGGTGGTGCTGCTGGCGCTGCTGGTCGCTTTCGCCTCGGCGACGCAGGACATCTGCATCGATGCGTGGCGCATCGAAGCCGCGCCCGCGACGCAGCAGGGCGCCATGGCGGCCGCTTATCAGTTGGGCTACCGCGCCGGGTTGATCGCCGCTGGAACAGGGGCGCTGCTGCTGGCCGGAAGCTTCGGCTGGTCGACCGCGTACCTTGTCATGGCCGTGCTCGCCTTCGTCGGCGTTGTCACGACACTGCTCATTCCGGAGCCCGAGCGTGACCAAGCAACCGCAGCGGTGGCGGTGGAAGCCCGAGTGGTCGACTTCATTGCTCGGCGAGCGAACTGGCCGGCGTGGCTGCGCTTGGCCGGCGCCTGGTTCACTGGCGCGGTGGTCTGCCCGTTCCTAGACTTCTTCACGCGCAACGGCGTGGCGACCGGGGCGCTGATCCTCGCCTTCATCGGCCTGTTCCGGGTCACCGACATCGCCATGGGTGTGATGGCGAACCCGTTCTACCTCGAGCTGGGATACACGCTGCAGCAGATCGGCGTCATCGCCAAGGGTTACGGCATCGGTATGACCATCCTCGGCGCGCTCGCTGGCGGCTTCGCGGTGGCGCGCTGGGGCACGCTGCCCTCGCTGGTAGCGGGCGGATTATTGGTCATCGTCTCCAACCTGACGTTCGCGGCGCTCGCCTGGATCGGCTCGCCCGACCTCGTCTGGCTCGCGCTCGTCATCAGCTGCGACAACTTCAGCGGCGGCCTCGCGGGCACCGCGTTCATCGCCTATCTGTCCGGGCTTACCAATACGGCCTACACCGCCACGCAGTACGCGCTGTTCTCGTCGCTGTTCACCCTGCCGGGGAAGATCCTCGCGGGCGCTTCGGGCTACGTCGCCGACGCGATCGGCTGGCCGCTGTTCTTCGTCTACACCTCGTCGCTGGGCCTGCCGGCGCTGGTGCTGCTGGCGGTGCTGGCGCGCCGCCTGGAGCACAAAAAGTAACCGATCGGTTACATTTCCGGGATCTACGGCTTCGGCCGGAACATCGCGCAGAGCTTGTTGCCGTCCGGGTCGCGGACGTAGGCGAGGTGCAGCGGGACAGGCCGGCCCGCGCGCAGCCCGGGCGGCTCCTCGATGGAGGTAGCGCCGTGCGCGATGGCCGTGGCATGGAACTGCAGCACCTGCTCGGCGGAACTGCACTTGAACCCCACGGTGGCGCCATTGGCGACCGTCGCCGGTTCGCCGTTGATCGGCTCGCTGACGCAGAACATCCCGCCGTCGTGGCGGTAGAACAGGCGGTCCTGCCCGGTCGTGTTGCTGTTGCGAATCGGCTCGCCGGCGCCCAGCACCGCGAGCAGGGCGTCGTAGAAGCGCTTGGAGCGCTCGAGGTCGTTGGTTCCGACCATCACGTGGCTGAACATTCAGTTTGTCTCCGGTTTGCTCAACGCCGCATCAGGCAGTCGATTCGCGCTGGCTCTTCCACTTCTGATAGCAGTCTATTGGCCGCAAAAGTGCATGACGTAGTCTACCGCTTCCGGAACCAGGGCTTCGGATAGGGGAATTTCCGTCAGGCACATTTCTCAATTGACCTGATCTACTGCAGCCAGCTTGTCAACTGTCGTTGACCTGCCCCCTATAGGCCGTGCCAGCCGAGACTA
>SXNB01000199.1 GCA_005777205.1 Burkholderiales bacterium
CCACGGTGCAGGTGCAGATCCTGCTCCTGCTGCGAGAACTGCAGCGTGAGCTAGGCCTGTCCATGCTCTTCGTCACGCACGACATCGCCGTCGCGGTCGAGGTTGCCGACCGCATCGCAGTGATGTACGCCGGGCGCATCGTCGAGATCGGCTCGGTGCGGGACGTGATCCGCACGCCCCGGCATCCGTACACCGCCGGGCTGCTCGCGACGCGGGCGCACGGCGGCCGGCTCTCGGGCAACCGGCTGCCGACGATCGCCGGCAGCCCGCCCGATCTTGCCAACCTTCCCCCGGGCTGCGCGTTCGCGCCGCGCTGCAAGCATGCGGGGGAGTCCTGCCTGCACGAGGCGCCACCGGTGGTCGCGGTTGGCGCCAGACATGAGGCGCGCTGCGTGCTCCTGAAAACAGCAGCCTGAGCGCGGGCGACGCTGTGCCGGCGATCCTCGCGATCAATCCGAACACCACCGCGACGGTGACCTCGCTGGTCGAACGGCACCTGAGGGGCGCCGCGCCGGGGGTGGACTGGCGCATGGCTACCGGGCGCTTTGGTGCGCGCTACATCGTCAGTGAAGCTTCGTTCGCGATCGCCTCGCACGCCGCGCTGGACGCATGGGCCGAGCACGGCGAGGGCTGCGACGCCGTGCTGCTCGCTTGCTTCGGTGATCCCGGATTGTTCGCCTTGCGTGAACTCAGCCCGGTACCGGTGATCGGGCTGGCGGAAGCTTCGATGCTCGCTGCCGCTGAGCGCGCGCCACGCTTCTCCATCGTCACCGGCGGCCCACGGTGGGCGCCGATCCTCGAGCGGCTCGCGCTCTGTCTGGGCTTTGGCGCGCGGCTGGTCAGCGTGCGCACAACCGAGATCACCGGCGGGCAGGCCGCCGCCGAACCGGACCGCGCCGTCGCGGCCCTGGCCCAGGCCTGCAGGGACGCGAGGGACCAGGATGGCGCCGAGGCGGTGATCCTCGGCGGCGCAGGCTTCGCCGGGTTGGCGGCGCGCGTGGAGCCGGTGGCGGGCATCGCGGTCATCGACAGCGTCCTCGCTGGCGCGAAGGCTGCAGAGCGACTCGCAATGGGTGCGCCCTGCCCCTACGCGAGGCGGGCGGGTGCGAAGCACACGGACTCGACCGGGCTTGCGGTGACCCTGGCCGACAGGCTGCTCGAATAGGAGGAGAGTTCGGCTAAGCTTCGCGCGATGCCCGCTGCGACGCGCTACAACTCGATATTTCGCCCCGGCCTGTTCGTCGGGCAGGTTGCCATCGTCACCGGCGGCGGCTCGGGCATCGGCCGCTGCACCGCGCACGAACTGTCGGCGCTGGGGGCAAAGGTCGCTTTGGTCGGGCGCAAAGCGGAGAAGCTGGACCAGGTGAAAGCGGAAATAGCCGATGCCGGCGGCGAAGCGCGCAGCTACGCCTGCGATATCCGTGAAGAAGACGCGGTGAAGCAACAGGTGGCCACCATCCTGAAGGACTTCGGCCGCATCGACCACCTCGTCAACAACGCCGGCGGGCAGTTCGCCGCGCTGCTGGAATCCATTTCCGCCAAGGGCTGGGACGCGGTGGTGCGTACCAACCTCACCGGTGGCTTCCTGATGGCGCGGGAGTGCTACACGCAGTGGATGAAGCAGGCCGCGTCTACAGGGACCGCCGGTGCGATCGTCAACATCATCGCCGACATGTGGCACGGTATGCCGTTGATGGGCCACTCCGGCGCCGCGCGCGCCGGTATGCTTAATTTCACCGAGACCGCGGCCTCCGAGTGGGCGCCGGTGCGCGTGAACGCGGTGGCGCCCGGCTGGATCGCCTCCAGCGGGATGGATCAGTACCCGCCAGAGATGCAGGAGCGCATTCGCTCGCTGCCGAAGCACGCGCCACTGCAGCGAGTGGGAACGGAGTCGGAAGTATCGGCGGCGATTTGCTTCCTGCTTTCGCCCGCCGCCGCCTTCATTTCGGGTTCCTGCCTGCGCGTCGACGGCGCGGTGCCGAATGTGAAACCGTCGCGTCCGTTCCCGAACCGGACACCGAATGCGGCGTTTAACGGCTTCCATCTTGCCCGGATGCCGAAGGTGTTCAAGTAATGCCGTCGATCCAGTCCCGGCTCGACCCCGCGTCGGAGCCATTCCAGGCCAACCGGAAGCGAATGCTGGAACAGGTGGACCGGTTGCGCTCGCTCGAGAAGCGTGCCCGGGAGAAATCGGAATCGGCCAAGCCCCTGTTCGACAAGCGAGGACAGATCCTGCCGCGCGAGCGCATCGCGCGGCTGCTCGATGCGGGCGCGCCTTGGCTGGAGTTGTCCTCCATGGCCGGCTTCTGCCTGGACAATCCGGATCCGGAGAAATCGGTTCCGGGTGGCGGCATGATCGCCGGCATCGGCTATGTGTCGGGCGCGCGCGCCATGGTGGTGGCGAGCGATTCCGGCATCGACGCCGGCGCCATCCAGCACATGGGCCGCGAGAAGCTGCTGCGCGCGCAAGCGCTCGCGCTGGAGAACAAGCTGCCCTTCGTGCACCTGGTTGAGTCGGCGGGAGCGAACCTGCTCAAATACCGCGTCGAGGGCTTCGTGCACGGCGGCGCCATCTTCTACAACCTCGCGAAACTGTCGGCCTCCGGATTGCCGGTCGTCACGGTGGTGCACGGTTCCTCCACCGCAGGGGGTGCGTACATGCCGGGCCTGTCTGACTACGTGATCATGGTGCGCGGCCGCGCCAAGGCCTTCCTCGCCGGGCCGCCTC
>SXNB01000028.1 GCA_005777205.1 Burkholderiales bacterium
TACGCGGTGGCCTGGCCAGGCCAGGGCATCTACTCCAAGGAGCCGCTGAAGGCCGTCACCGACCTGAAGGGCACTAAATTCCGTACCTACAGCCCGCTCACCGCGCGCTTCGCCGAACTGGTGGGCGCCAGTCCAACGGTGATTCAAGTGCCCGAGCTGCCGCAGGCCTTCGCCACCGGCACCGTGAATGCCATGATCACTTCCTCGGCCACCGGCACTTCCTCCAAGGCCTGGGAATTCGTCAAGAACTACTACACCACCAACGCCATGCATCCGAAGAACGCGGTGGTGGTAAACAATCGCGCCTTCCAGGGCCTGCCCGCGGCTAGCAAGAAGGCGCTCACCGACGCGGCCGCCGAGGCCGAGAAGCGCGGCTGGGACCTGTCCCGCGCTCGCGAGCAGGCAGCCAACAAAATGCTGGCCGACAACGGCATGGCGGTGCGCGCGCCCGACGCCGGCATGATGTCCGGATTCAACAAGATCGGCGAGGAGATGGCCGCCGAATGGCTGAAGGCGGCCGGCGCCGACGGCGAGGCCATCGTCAAGGCCTACCGGAAGTAGTGCTAAGAGGACGCGAGAGACCCGCGTGAGGCGGTTCCTCGACCGCCTTTACGCGGCCAGCGGATCGCTCGCGTCGATCTGCCTGGCCAGCATCGCGGTCGTGATGCTGGCGCAGGCGGGCATGCGCGAGTTCGGCATGCTGCTGCGCGGGGCCGACGACATCGTGGCGTGGCTCTGCGCCGCCGCAGCTTTTCTGGCGCTCGGCCACACGTTCCGCAAGGGCGAGCTGGTGCGCGTCGGGCTGCTGCTGGAACACCTGCCGCCGCGGCCGCGCCGCGCGCTCGAGATCGCGGCGCTAGGCCTGACACTGGTGTTCGTCGGCTACATGGCCTACGCGGTTGTGAGCTTCGTCCATGACAGCTGGAAGTTCAACGAGGTCGCGCAGGGCCTGATCCGGATCCCGATCTGGATCCCGCAGCTGAGCGCCGTGATCGGCGTACTGATCCTGTTCATCGCCGTGCTGGACGACTTCGTCAGGCTGCTGGACGGCGGCACGCCTGCCTACCAGGCGGCCGAGGACGAGCGCCGCGTCAGCAAGGACTTCTCGGAGTCGCTGTGAGCACCATCGTCATCGCCGCCATCGTGTTTTCGATCCTTGTCCTGCTGCTCGCCGGCGGCGTATGGATCGCGATCTCCATGGGCGTGGCGGCCTGGTTCGGGCTGCAGTTCTTTAGCTCCAGCCCGCCCGCGGTCAACCTGGTCCAGTCCATCTGGGGCTCGAACGCATCCTGTACTATCGCCGCACTGCCGCTGTTCGTCTGGATGGTAGATATCCTCTACAGCACCAAGCTCTCGGACGAGATGTTCGAGGGCCTGTCGCCTTGGCTGGGCTGGCTGCCCGGGCGCCTGATGCACGTCAACATCCTGGGCTGCGGCATCTTCGCCTCGGTCTCGGGCTCCTCCTCGGCCACCTGCGCCACCATTGCCAAGGTGGCGCTGCCAGAACTGAAGCGCCGCGGCTACGACGAGAAGATGTGCCTGGGCTCGCTGTGCGGCGCCGTCACGCTCGGCATCCTGATTCCGCCCTCCATCATCATGATCGTCTACGCGGTGGCGGCCGAGGTCTCAATTCTGAAAATGTTCATCGCCGGCATCCTGCCAGGCATCCTGCTCATTTCGCTCTTTTCGGGCTACATCATCGTCTGGGCGTTGCTCAACCCGGACAAGACGCCGAAGGAGATCGAGCGCATCCCGTTCATGGAACGCCTGCGCCGCGGCCGCAATCTGATCCCTTGCCTGATCCTGATCGCGTTCGTCATGGGCACCATGTTCACCGGCTACGCCACCGCCACCGAAGCCGCCTCCTTCGGCGTGCTGGGCGCGATCGTCATCGCCTGGTGGAGCGGCGCTCTGACGCGGGAGAACTTCTGGGCGAGCCTGATGGGCGCGACGCGCCTGTCGTGCATGATCCTGTTCATCCTCGCCGGGGCCTCGTTCCTCAGCTCGAGCATGGCGTTCACCGGGATCCCGAAGGCGCTCGCCGAGTGGGTGGCCTCGCTGGGCTTGAGCCCGCTCGGCCTGATCGCGGTGCTCGCCTTCATATACCTGTTGCTCGGCACCGCACTGGACGGCATCTCGATGATCGTGCTCACCACCTCCATCGTGCTGCCCATGGTCGAGGCCGCGGGCTTCAACCTGATCTGGTTCGGCATTTTCATCGTGCTGCTGGTGGAAATCGCGGAGCTGACCCCGCCGCTGGGGTTCAACCTGTTCGTGCTGCAGACCATGAGCGGGCGGGACTCCAACTACGTCGCCCTCGCCTCGATCCCGTTCTTCTGCATGATGGTGCTCGCGCTGGTGATCGTGATCGCCTTCCCGCAGATCGCCACCTGGCTGCCGGACGTCCTGATCCAGAAGGCAAAGTAGCGCCCCGTTCCCCGATGTCGCGCCCCGTCTACCTCGCCGCCGACATCCGCCGCATCGAGCAGGCCGCGGGAGACCCCACGCCGCCCCTCATGGAGCGCGCCGGCGCCGCCGCGGCGGAAGTCGCGCTGACGCTGCTCGCCGAGAACCGTAAGGACGTCCTCGTCCTCGCCGGTCCCGGCAACAACGGCGGTGACGCGCGCATCGTGGCGCGCATTCTGGCGGAAAAGTTCCTCCGCGTCGTGACCGCGGTAAAGCCCGCCGACATTCCCGCCGACGTGCGCTGGGGACTGGTGGTCGACGGCCTGTTCGGCATCGGCCTTGCGCGCCCCGTCGAGGGTGAGCACGCGAAGCTGGTCCACTACGCCAACGCCCAGTCCTGCCCTGTGCTCGCGCTCGATATCCCGAGCGGCATCGCCTCGGACACCGGCCGCGTGCTGGGCGCGGCGATACGCGCTACGCATACCATCACCTTCCTCGCCCTCAAGCCGGGCCTGCTGACGCTGGACGGGCCGGACCACTGCGGCGAGGTCAGCGTCGCAGAGCTGGGCCTAGAGCCGGGCAAGCTCGTCGCGCCGCGTGGCTGGGTCGCCGAGCCCTCCCTGTTCGCCCACGCGCTCAAGTCGCGTCCGCGCAATTTCCACAAGGGCATGGCCGGATCCGTGGCTGTCTTTGGTGGCACCGAGGGCATGGCGGGCGCCGCGCTGCTCGCGGGACGCGCCGCGCTAAAACTGGGCGCGGGCAAGGTCCACCTCGGCCTGCTCTCCGACATGGCGCTCGACCCCGTGTCGCCGGAGCTGATGCTGCGCCACCCGGACGACGCCTTCGGGCAGGACCTGGACGCCATCGTCATCGGGCCGGGCCTTGGAGACGGCGAGCGCGCAGAGACGCTGCTGCACGCGGTTCTCGCCAGCGACATCCCCTGCGTGCTCGATGCCGATGCGCTCAACATGATGTCGGCGAACGTGGAACTGCGCCTTGCCTGTGCGCGGCGCAGCGCCGAGACCATGATCACGCCCCACCCGGCCGAGGCGGCGCGGCTGCTGGGGCTGAAGACCGCGGATGTCCAAGCCGACCGGCTGGGGACGGCAAAGAACCTTGCGGAGGAATTCAACACGCACGCACTGCTCAAGGGCGCGGGCAGCGTCATCGTCGCGCGCGACGGTCACTGGTTCATCAATACCTCGGGCAACCCGGGCATGGCCTCGGCTGGCATGGGCGACGTGCTCTCGGGCATCCTGGGCGCGCTGCTGGCGCAGAAGCTGTCAGGGGAATCGGCGCTGGTGCTGGGCGCGCACCTGCACGGCTGCGCTGCAGACGAATGTGCACGATCGGTAGCATTTGGAGGTCCGGTGGGGCTCACCGCGGGCGAGACCATCTCGCATGCTCGGGCAACCTGGAACCGCTGGCTGCGGGCCTAGGCTACTCGCAGCGGTAGAACGCCTGACGCTGCTGCAGGCTGATCGCCTCCAGGTCCTGCGGGTCGCGCGCCTTGCCGCTGCCATCAAGGATCCGGCGCTCCAATTCCCCCAGGCGTTTCTCCAGCTTCGCCGTCTTCGGGTCCTTGTTCAGGGCGTTGAAACGCAGCTGCAGCTTCTTCATATCTTCGCCGCGCTGCTCCACGTGCGCCAGGGCCATGGCGCGGCGCAGCTGGCGCTTCTCGCACTGCACCGGCTCCAGGGTCTTCGAGATCTCGAGGAACTCCTGTGCCGCCGGGGTCAGCGCGAGCGCCGGCGTGCAGCCGAGAACCAGCAGGACGGCCAGCGCCCTCATGCGGGAATCAAGCGGCCCTGGCCCGCGCCTTGGGCTCCGGGTACGGGTAGAGCATGTTGAGCGCGATCGACTGGTGGTTGGCCTGCACAATGCGCACGTGCTCGCGCCGCAGCTCGCGCGAGTGCCGCACGCCGCAGGAGTGCGCGATCATGTCGATCTCGCGGTTCATGTTCATAGCGTAGTTCGCCACGCGCAGGTACTTCTCCTCCACCACCAGCGCGCGCTGCAGGCGCTTCTTGTGCGTGGTGACCCCGGTCGGGCAGGTGTTCTGGTGGCAGCGCAGCGCCTGGATGCAGCCGAGGGAAAACATGAAGCCGCGCGCGGTGTTGATGAAATCGGCACCGGTAGCGAGCGCCCAGGCTGCGCGCGAGGAGGTCACTATCTTGCCCGAGGCGACCACCCGGATGCGCGTCTTGAGATCGGACTCGATCAGCGCGTCCACCACTCTCGGTAGCGCCTCGTCGATGGACAGGCCCATGTGGTCGGCGAGCGCCTGCGGCGCCGCGCCCGAGCCGCCCTCGCCGCCGTCTATCACCAGGAAGTCGGGCGCGTATTCCAGGCCCTTGCGATGGACGTGGTCGGCAAGGTCGTTCATGAAGCGCCAGCCGCCGACCGCGGTCTTGATCCCGACCGGACGCCCAGTGAGGTCGCGCACGCGCACGATCATGTCGCACAGCTCGGTCATGTTGGCGATGTCGCGGTGCCGGTTCGGGCTGATGGAATCGCGGCCTGCCGGGATGCCGCGAATCTGCGCGATTTCCGGGGTCACCTTCTTCGCCGGCAGGATACCGCCCTTGCCCGGCTTAGCGCCTTGGGAGAGCTTGATCTCGAAAGCCTTGGCGACGCGGCCCAGTTCTACCAGGCGGTCCGGGCTCAGGTTGCCCTGCGCGTCGCGCACGCCGTACTTGGCGGTGCCGATCTGCATGATGATGTCGCAGTCGCCCTCCAGGTGGTGCGGCGACAGGCCGCCTTCGCCTGTATCCATCCAGCAGCCGGCCACGGCCGCGCCGCGCGACAGCGAACGCACCGCGGGTTCGGATATAGCGCCGAAGCTCATGCCACTGATGTTGACCACCGAGCGCGCCTCGAACGGAATTTTCGCGTAGCCCTCGCCCAGCAGCAGCGAGGGCGTCGGCAGCCGTTCCTCTTCCTGCACCGGGAACGGGTGGTTGACGAAGATCAGCGCGCCCGGCTCATGCAAGTCGAAGGTGGAACCGAAGCCGATGGTGCCACCCTCGTTCTTCGCCAGGCGGTAGATCCAGGAGCGAGTGGAGCGGTTGAACGGCAGCTCGTCGCGTTCGCCGGCGAAGAAGTACTGGCGAAAGTACTCGCCCAGCTCTTCGAAGAAGTAACGCAGCCGCCCGACCACCGGGTAGTTGCGCAGCACCGCGTGCTTTTTCTGCGTGATGTCGCGGATGAAGACGAACACGAATGCGGCGATCAGCGCGAACGCGACCAGCGTTCCGATGCCGTAGGACAGGACATCTATCACCATTGCCATAGTCGCAAATCTCCCCGCGCCAATGATAGGCGAAAACCCGGCCTGCGACTTCCCTAGGACTTTTCAGCCGGTGGACCACGTCGTCGATCTCGGTAGGTGATGACGGGGATTCACCGCATAGACCGCGTGGCGGATGACGCCCTTCCGGTCGATGACGACAGTCGAGCGCTGCACGAACTCGTGCCGCACGCCCTCGGTTTCCTTCTCCTCGATGACGTCGTACGGCCGCCAGACCTCCCCGTCCGGGGCCGGCAGCAGGCTGATCGAGAGCCCGTGGCGGTCGCGGGTGACCCTAGACCTGCGAGCGCGTGGCAAGCCCTGTTGCATCCGCGCCCTTACGGTACACCGCCCATATAATCTGTCAATGCAGGAAACACTCCTAGGTGGCTTGTCTGCACGCGTTTTTTTGCGCCGCCACTGGCAGAAGCGCCCGTTGCTCGTGCGCGGCGCGCTGCCCGGTTTCACGGGCGTGCTGGACTCGGCTGCGCTATTCGCTCTCGCATCGCGGAACGACGTCGAATCGAGACTGGTACGGCGGACGAGGGATCGCTGGGAAGTCCGCGAGGGTCCCCTGCCCCGCGCAGCCCTGTCGCGCGCTGGTGCGCGCGACTGGACCCTGCTCGTCAACGGCGTGGACCACCACAGCCTGGCCGCTGCGCGCCTGCTGCGGCGTTTCGCCTTCGTCCCGGAGTCCCGCTTGGACGACGTCATGGTGAGCCACGCTGTTCCCGGCGGCGGCGTCGGGCCGCATTTCGACAGCTATGACGTGTTCCTCGTCCAGGCCCACGGGCGGCGCCGGTGGCGGCTGGCGAGAGCGCGTCCTTTCGCGCTCGTGCCCGGCGCGCCCCTGAAATTGATCGCGGACTTCCGTCCCGAGGAAGAGATGGTGCTCGAACCCGGGGACCTGCTCTACCTCCCTCCGGGCTGGGGACACGACGGCATTGCACTGGACGAATGCGTCACCTGCTCGGTGGGCATGCGCGCGCCGCAAGGCGATGAACTCCCCGCCGCCTTCCTCGACTACCTGCAAGAGCGCGGATTGCCCGCGGCCGGCTACCGCGATCCGGACCTCGCGCCCGCAAGGCACCCTGGGCGAATCGACCGCGGCATCCTCGCCCATGCCGCGCGGCAGCTTGCCCGCATCCGCTGGTCGGGTCGCGACATCGAGGACTTCCTCGGCCGCCACTTGTCGTCGCCGCGCCCGCACACCGTGTTCGCCGCGCGGCGCATGCCGGCGCCCGACCGGCTCGCGCGCAGCACCGTGGTGCTCGATCCGAAGACGCGCATGCTGTACCGCGGCAGTCGCGTGTTCCTCAACGGCGAATCCTGGGCCCCCGGCGAGGCGGCGCTGCGCCCGCTCGCCCTCCTCGCCGACCGCCGCAGCGCGCCGGGACGCGCCCTTGCCCGCGCGGGCTTGCGGCGTCTCGTCTACGAGTGGTACTGCGCCGGCGCGCTGCAACTGCGGCGCGGCGAAGGAGCGAAGCATAAGTGAGCAGGCGAAGGAGGCGCCAAAGACGGAGTACACCGTGTTCAACACGGCGGCCGAGTTCCGCGCTGCGCTGGACCGGCTGCTAGAGCAGGAGGGCCGCGAACTGCGCGTGTTCGACCCCGACCTCGGTTCGCTGCAGCTGAACGACCCTGCGCGCTTCAAACGCCTCTAGCGCTTCCTGCGCGCCAGCCGCACGCGCCACCCGTTCATCGCAGTGCATGACTCGGATCCCCCGGTCAAGCGCAGCCCGCGGATGATGTCGCTGTTCTCGCGCCACGTTCATGCGATCCAGATCAACCGCACCCATGAGGAAATCCGCAGCATCCAGGACTCCTTCCTCGTAATGGATTCGGCGCATTACGTTCGCCGGCCGGTGGCCGCGGTCTTCCGCGGCACCGCGGGCCTCCATGACGCCACCAAGGCCCTGTCGATGCGCTCGCGTTTCCAGGAAA
>SXNB01000200.1 GCA_005777205.1 Burkholderiales bacterium
GCCGGCGATGCCCACCACGCGGCAGCCCTTGATGCGCGCAACCTGGCCGACGGTCTGGCCCACTGCGCCAGCGGCCCCGGGGACCACCACGGTCTCTCCGGCCTTTGGTTGTCCGACCTCCACCAAACCGAAATAGGCGGTCATGCCCGGCATGCCCAGCGCGTTGAGCCATTTCTCCGGTCCGCCGGGGCGCGGGTCGATCTTGTTGAGCTCTGCGCGCTTCGCATCCTCCACCAGGCAGTATTTCTGGGTGCCGAAGCCGCCGGCGACCATGTCGCCCAGCGCGAACGCAGTGTTCCGCAAGGCAATGACGTTGCCGACACCGATGGCGCGCATGACTTCGCCAATGCCTACCGGCGGGATATAGCTGCAGCCTTCATTCATCCAGCCGCGCATCGCCGGGTCGAGCGACAGCTGCAGCACCTTGACCAGCACCTGTCCGTCAGCGGGATCAACGACCGGCTCGGTCGTGAACTTCCAGTCGGTTGCCTTGGGCAGGCCGACGGGTCTTGCGGCTAGCCGGACCTGCCGGTTGGAAAGCGTGCTCAATGCGCCCACCGGGCTCAGCCCAGGTGCTTGTGGAAGAACTCGTTCGTGCGCTGGCGTGCGAGCTTCGCCGCATCGGCGTTGTAGGAGGCGCGGTGGTCGCAGTTGAAGCCGTGGCCGGCGTTTGGATAAAAGTGCGCTGAGATTTTTGGATGCGCGGCAACGATAGCCTTGGCTTGTTCCAGCGTCGGCGAATGATCGGTCTCGCCGAAGTTGCACATCACGGGCACCTTGGGCTGTTCCTTGATCAGGTTGAACATTCCGCCGCCGTAATAGGGCACCGAGCAGGCGAGGCCCGCGGTGCGCGCCGCCGCCAGCCAGGCGACGGTACCGCCGTAGCAGTAGCCGACGATGCCGACCTTGCCGCCCTTGCCTGCCTCGGCGACAGCGGCGTCGATGTCCAGCAGGGTCTTGGCCGAGTCCAGCTTCTGCATGATGGCGACCCCGGCCTGGATCTCCGGCTGCGAGTAGCCGGTGTTGTAGTTGCGCTGTGCGCGGTCAAAGAGTGCCGGCGCCACGGCACGGAAGCCATCGGCGGCATAACCGTCCGCCACCGACTGGATGTGGGCGTTGATGCCGAAAATCTCGGGCGCGATGACCACGCCGCCGCGGGCCTTGCCTGCGGGTTCGGCGACATAGGCCGAGAATTTGTGTCCGTCCGACGCGGTGAGATCGATGAACTTGCTCATGGCGATCCTCCTAAGAAAAGGAGAGTATTGTATAAAATCGCCCGCATGAAAAAGACCGCGGATTCGCTGTTTCAACTGGCGCGCAACGCGCTCGAACGCGCCGGCGCGAGGCGCGGCATGGCTGAGGCGGCGGCGCGGCACCTGGTGCGCGCCGAGGAGCATGGCCTGCCGACGCACGGCATGTCGCGGGTGCCGTTCTACTGCGGCTTCCTGCGCAGCGCGCGCGCCGACGGCGCGGCGCGGCCGGTG
The DNA here is from genome assembly GCA_005777205.1 of Burkholderiales bacterium. Lineage (GTDB taxonomy): Bacteria > Pseudomonadota > Gammaproteobacteria > Burkholderiales > SG8-39 > RBG-16-66-20. Next base: position 1,485 of record SXNB01000200.1, read on the forward strand.
ATGGCGGCGGACAAGGCCGCGGCGTGCCTGATCGACAACCGCAACGGCCTGCCCTACGAGGCGGCGCAATGGGCGATCGACGAAGTCATCCAGCGCGCTCGGCGCAACGGCATCGGCTTCGGGGGCATCACCAACAGCGGGCATGTCGGCGTGCTCGGCATTCACCTGCTGCCAGTGGCGGAGGCGGGCATGGTCGGCGTCGCTTTCACCAACTCCCCCGCCGCGATTCCGGCCTGGGGCGGGAAGAAGGCGCTATTCGGTACCGACCCGGTAGCCTTTGTGTTCCCGAGGAAGGAAGAGGAGCCGCTGGTGATCGACCTCGCGCTCACCACCGTGGTGCGCGGCAAGATCATGCTGGCGATGCAGAAGGGTGAGAAGATTCCTGAGGGCTGGGCGCTGGATCGCGACGGCAAGCCCACCACCGATCCGAAGGAGGCGATCGAGCACGGCAGCCTGTTCCCGATCGGCGGCGCCAAAGGCGCGATGCTGGCGCTCGCCTTCGAGCTCATCTGCACCGCGCTCACCGGCGCGGCGATCGGGGCCGAGGCCGATTCCTTCTTTTCAGACAAGGGCAACAAGCCGAGGATCGGGCACGCCTTCCTCGCCATTGATCCAGGCGCTCTCGCCGGCAACGAGCGCTACTTCGAGCGGGTCGAGACCCTGGTGACGGCGATGCTCGCAGACGAGGGCGTGCGCCTGCCGGGCGCGCGCCGCTTCGCCGCCGAACGTGGCGCGCAGGCGGGCATCGAAGTCGCCGATGACCTGCTGGCGAAGATCGAGAAGCTGGCCGCGGGATGACCGGGGGCCACGCGGAACTGCTGGACCGGTTCTGCGACGCGCTGTGGCTCGAGGACGGCTTGGCGAAGAACACGCTGCAGTCCTACCGGCGCGACCTGGAGCAGCTGGCCGCGCATTTGAACGGCAGGGACCTGCGCTCGACGGCGGAAGCGGACCTGTTCGGTTTCCTCGCCGTGCGGCGCGGCCGTGCCTCCAGCGCCGCGCGCATGCTCTCCAGCCTGAAGCGCTTCTTCCAGTGGTGCCTGCGCGAGCGCTTGGTCGCCGCCGACCCGACGCTCAAGCTGGATCCCCCGAAGCGCGCACCGCGCTTTCCAAAGGTGCTGTCGGAAGCCGACGTCGAGGAGCTGCTCGCCACCCCCGACACCGGCACCCCGCTCGGCTTTCGCGACCGCACCATGCTCGAGGTGCTCTACGCCTCCGGGCTGCGGGTCTCGGAGCTGGTGAACCTGAAAACGCTCGAGGTGAATCTCGAGGCCGGCGTGGTGCGCATCCTTGGCAAGGGGTCCAAGGAGCGGCTGGTGCCGCTGGGCGAGGAGGCGGTGGATTGGATTCGGCGCTACCAGGCCGACGGGAGGCCAGTGCTGCTCGGTCGCCGGCAATCGGAGGCGCTGTTCGTCACCGCTCGCGGCTCGGCGATGACGCGACAGGCGTTCTGGAGCAACATCAAGCGCCACGGCGATCGCGCGCTGCCGGGAAAGCCCCTGTCGCCGCATGTGCTGCGCCACGCCTTCGCCACCCACCTCATCAACCACGGCGCCGA
>SXNB01000201.1 GCA_005777205.1 Burkholderiales bacterium
GTGGCAGCCGGCGATGCAGCCGGCGAAGTCATGCGCGACGTCGAAGAATGCGCTGTTGGCATCGGTGACCTTGGAGTCCAGTGCGAGTATCTCGGAATCCACTACCTTCAGATTCCTGATCTTCTCGAGCAACGCCACGGCGCTTTTCGTCCACACGCTCCAATGCCCGAGCAACCCGCCCCTGATGCGAACCTGGATCTTCTCTGCGCCGCGCTGCACGGCTAGCGGCACCAGCAGGTCGAGCACGATATGGTCATCGTTGCCCGTGTACAGGGTGACGCGGCCCTCGGCGCGTGCCGCCACCAGACCCTTGGCAACATCGAGCGTGCGATAGCGGTTGAAGGGCGCCACCTTGACCGCGATCACGTTTTCGATCGCGCAGAAGCGGCGCCAGAAGGCAGCGGACAGCGCAATGCCGCCGACTGCGGGCTGCAGGTAAAAGCCGACCAGTGGAATTTGCGCCGCCACATCGGCACAGTGGGCGACAAGTTCGTCCTCCGAGGCGCCCTTCATTGCCGCCAGCGACAGCATGCCGGCGTGGTAGCCGTGTGAAAGTGCGACGGCCGCTTCGTTCCTGGCCTGTGCGGTGCGGCCCGAGAGCCCGGCGACCAGCACGATCGGGCGCCGCGCCCAGGCTCTGGCCTCCTCCGCCGCGAGCTTGAGCACCGGCTCGTAGAGGCCGGCTTCGCGGCTCGCGAACTGCGTCGAGTGCACGCCGATCGCCAGCCCGCCCGCGCCGGCATCGATGTAGTAGCGCGATAGCGCGCGCTGGCGGCGCGTGTCCAGCCGCCGGTGCGCGTCCAGCGCCAGCAGGTGCGCGGGAATGACCGTTCCGCGGCGCAGGAGTGCGAGCACGTCGGCGGGAATCTGGTCGGATTTCATCGCGGAACCGCAAGGTAACTAGCCGGTTAAATTATAGCCGTGGCCGTTGACACCGGCGCGCGTCGCTCCTAAAATCCTTGGGCAAAGGAGACCATCATGCCAAGGACGCTCGTCGCCTACGCCGCCCTGTCGCTGGCGCTCGTCGCCGCTCCCGCGGCCGCCCAGCAGAAGCTCGATTTCGTTCTCAACTGGGTGCCGGGCGGCGACCATGCCCCCTACTACTATGCCAAGAAGCTCGGCTGGTACGCGAAGGAAGGCATCGACCTCAACCTGGAGCCCGGCAAGGGCTCGATGCTCGCGGTGCAGAAAGTCGGCGCCGGCGCCAATCCGATCGGGCTCGCCGACATGGGCAACGTCCTGATCGGCAAGGGCAAGGGAACCGATGCGGTCGGGGTGTTCAATGTCTACGCCAACTCGCCACAGGGCCTGTACTGGCTGAAGAGCTCCGGAATCAAGGGCGTCAAGGACTTCGCCGGCAAGAAAATCGGCAACCCGGCCGCCGACGGCGCGCGCCCGATGTGGCCGGCGCTCGCCAAGGCGAACGGCATCGATCCCAAGTCGGTGATCTGGGTGAACGTGGACGCCAACGCCAAGCTCTCGGCGCTGAAGTCGAAGGCGATCGACGTCACGACCTCGTTCTACAACATCCACCACATTTTCCAGCGCGAACTCGGCGACGACATGGGCTTCGTTGCCTGGCGCGACGTCGGGCTCAACCCCTATGGCAACTCGGTGATCGTGCACGGTGAGTTCCTGGCCAAGAACAAGCCCCTCGTGGACAAGTTCGTCAAGGTGACGCAGCGCGCGTTCGCCACCTGCGTCAAGGACCCCAAGCCCTGCGTGCAGGCGTTGGTGGATGCCAATGGCGCGCTTAAATTCGACAACGAGCTGGTGAACTGGAGCCTGGTCGAGGTGCTGATGAGCGACAAGTTCTCGAAGTCGGTCGGGCTTGGCATCCATGACGACGCCCGCATGCAGGCCGATTACCAGCTGGTGCGCGACTACGTCGGCATCGACAAGCCGTTCGACGTCAAGACGACCTATACCAACGAGTTCCTCGACCGTTCGGTCAAGATGACGAAGTAGCCGCGCCGAATCGCGGCACATCGCCAGGCACCTGCCGTCCGGGAAGACGGTGCCCCGCAGGTGATCGGGGTAGACGTAGCGCACGCCGTATCCCTCCCGACGACCGCGTGCAACGCTAACCCAGCTCCGGGCCCGTCGGACAGTACACGAGCGAAGCGTCGCCCGGCGCGTAGGCTCTCGGTCCATGCGCCATGCGCGTAAAGGGGCGCTGGACCACGAAGCCCTGATTCAACGCCCAGGCCTGCAGAGGCCCCGCGTGATCTGCGATATCGACGTAAACCGGGCCAGGTACCGCGCCGAGCGCGGCAGCAAGCAGCTTGCGCGCCATGCCTGCGTCGCGCGCAACGAGCGGCCCGACCTGCATCGCCTCCCGGCCTTCGCGGGCCAGCACGAATCCAACCACCTGGCCATTGCGCTCGGCCACCAGGGCCGCGCTTGGCTGGCGGGCGGCGAGGTTGCGCAGCACCGGCTCCCTGTCGCCGCCGAACGCGAGCGCATCCAGCGCGAGGACTTGAGACCAATGGGTGCTGGTAAGGGGCTTCGCCTCTTGCTTCGGCAAGAAAGCCGTTGAAAGCGAAAATCTCGTGAAGCCCCAGAAGTCGCGAAAACCCTCCTGCACATACACCGCGCGCCCCTCCGGAGTCGCATCCAGGAGCGCCACGCGGTTCTCCTGCTCCAGCTCGGCGAGCGCGCCGCGCAGCAGGCGCGAGGCGTAGCCCAGACGCCGGTGCTCAGGCAACACCAGCACCATGGCGATCCAGGCGAAGTCGGCACCGTACGGCAGCGCAATGGTAGAGGCGCAGATCGTGCCCTCCGGTGCGCTAATGCCCCAGCCTCGCCCGAAGCCGAGCATCAGTCGCCAGTCCGCCTCGTTCTGGTTCCAGCTCGCGGATCTGGAGAGCGCCACGCAGCCGGCGAGGTGCCGCTGGTGCAAGGCCACGACGCGAGCGTCGTCCTGTCTGCGAGCGTCACCCTGTGCGTCAGTACTTGCCATCCCTCGCTTCGAAATGCGTCGGCTTTCCGAGTCCCGGCATGCCGCGCAAAATCCAATCCGCCTGCCAGTCGATCATGGTCGCGAGCGGCGTGCGGGGCGCACCGAGCAGCTCGTGCGCGGCGCGCGAATCCACCAGCCAGGCGGTCGTCGCCTCGGTACCCGTCACCAGCGCTTCCTTGCCGAAACGCTTGCCAAACTCGGCCGCCAGCCAGCGAACGCTGACCACGTCCGGGCCGCTGACATTCAGCGGTGATGTCGGCGAGGTGCAGTGCGCCAGCAGGCGCAACGACATCTCGTTGGCGTCGCCCTGCCAGATCACGTTGACGTGGCCCATGGTCACATCCACCGGCAGGCCGGCGAAGACCTTGCTCGCGACGTCGTGCAGCACGCCGTAACGCATGTCGATCGCATATTCCAGGCGCACCAGGCGGCCCGGCGTGCCGTGTTTCAGCGAGCCGTACTCGAAGGCCTTCTCGCGTCCGACGCAGGAGGCGGCGTAGTCGCCGGGTGGCGGCAGCGCCGGAACCGACTCGCCCGCGCCAGGCCCGGATACCGCGGCAAACGGGTACACGCAGGCGGTCGAGAACGCGACGATGCGCGATTCCTGGAAGGCGTCGGCCACCATGTAGGGCACGCCGGCATTCATTGCCCAGGTAAAGGCGGGATTGCCGGCGGCGCCGAACTTGTGACCGGCCATGAAGACGACATTAGCCGCGCGCGGCAGGCGCTCCAGTGCCCCGCGATCGAGCAGGTCGCAGGCAACGCATTCGATGCCTTGGCCTTCGAGCTTCTCGCGCAACCCGACCTCGGAAAAGCGAGCCACGCCGATCACCCGCCGCGCGGGATCGGCGCGCTTGGCCATGCGCGCCAGCGTCGGCCCCATCTTTCCGCCCACGCCGAGCACCAGGATGTCGCCGGCCACCCGGCCAAGGTCCGCCGCGAGCTCGGACGACGGACGCGTCATGTACTCCTCCAGCGCGTCGAGGTTCGCGAAGTTAACCATTCGGTGAATTATAATCACCGCGATGAAATCGCCGCGCATTCAAACCACGGTCGTCGGTTCGTATCCGCTGCCTGACTGGCTCGCGGCAGCTCCCTCCGAGCAGGCGCTCACCGACGCGATGCGCGTCGTGCTGCACACCCAGGAGTCCGCCGGCATCGACCTGGTGTGCGACGGCGAGCTGTACCGCTTCGACCCGAACCACCCCGAAACCAACGGCATGATCGAGTACTTCACGCGGCCGATGAGCGGGATCCGCAGCGAGATCGGCTTCTCGGAGTGGCTGGCGTACTCGCGCGGTGCGGGCATGCGCTTTCGCGCGCGGCCGCCCGGCGTGGTCGAGGGACCCGTTGGCGCCGGCACGCTGAACCTCTCGCTCGCGTGCGCCCGGGCGCGGCAGCTTGCCGGCAGGCCGCTCAAGTTCACCCTGACCGGCCCGCACATGCTCGCCAAGACGCTGCACGACCTGCACTACGGCGACCCAGAGCCGCTCGCGCACGCCATCGCCGAAGTGCTGGCGACGCAGGTGAAGCACCTGGATGCAGACGTTATTCAGGTGGACGAGGCGAACCTTCCGGGCCACCCGCAGGAGTGGAAATGGGCCGCGGCGGCGATGAACAAGGTGCTGAAGGCGGTGCCCAGGAAGGCCAAAGCAGCGGTGCACCTGTGCTTTGGCAACTACGGCGGCCAATCGATCCAGACAGGCGGCTGGGCGCGGCTGATGGACTACCTGAATGCGCTGAAAGCCGACCACATCGTGATGGAGAACGCGCACCGACCGCCGGACGAGCTGGCCGTGTTCAAGGAACTGCGCAAGGAAATCGGCTTTGGCCTGGGCGTGGTGGACATCAAGCGCACCGAGATCGAGGGCGCCGAAGCCATCGCGCGAGCGATCGAGCGTGCCGAGAAGACGCTGGGCCGCGGACGCGTGAAGTACATCCATCCCGACTGCGGCTTCTGGATGCTGAAGCGCAACATGGCGGACGGCAAGATACGCGCGCTGGTGAAGGGCCGCGACCTCTACGAAGGCAGGCGCTAGCGAAACAGGGCCTTCGCCCAGGCCGCGTTCCAGTCCTGGCCGATGAGGTCGGTCTCGCGGCCATCGGCCTCGAAGAATTTGTTCGGGATCTGGAAGATGGCCAGCATCAGCCCGCCCTGCGGGCCGCCCCAGGCCTCGTGACGGCTGCCGGCGGGACGCCAGACGAACTCGCCCGCCTTGCACTCGCCCTCGCCGCAAACGAGGCTTCCTTCCAGGACGTAGGTCTGCTCGATCAGTGCGTGCTCATGGTCGGGCAGCCTCGCCCCCGGCGCCATGCGCATGAGCACGGTCATGACGCCGCTTTCGCGCTCCATCATCAGCATTTTGGTGTCGACGCCGGCAAAGCGCGTCGGCTCCCAGGGCAGGCGGGCGACCTCGACGAAGCGCGAAGCCATGGGCGGCAGCGCGCAATGGTTGGCGGCCTTCGGCGTCACTGCGCTCATTTCTTCCGATGCTCCCCGACTTTGACGATTTTCATCGTGTTGGTGCCGCCGGCCTTGCCGATGGGCTCGCCGATGGTGAGCACGATCAGGTCGCCATCCGCGACGACGTTGTTCTCGACCAGCACCTTCTCGGCCTCGGCGAGCAGCTCCTCGCGATCGTGGCCGACGAACTTCACCATCAGCGGGTAGACGTCGCGGAACAGCGAGCAGCGGTAGCGCGTCGCCGTCTGCGAGGTCAGGGCGTAGATCGGCACCCTGCAGTTCAGGCGCGACATCCAGAGCGCGGTCGAGCCCGATTCGGTGAGGGTGGCGATCGCCTTCACCTTGAGGTGGAAGGCGGTAAACAGGCCGGCCATAGCGATGGATTGATCCACCCGCGTGAAGACGCGGTTGAGGAAATCCCGCTCCAGGTTGAGCGGCATGGACTGTTCGGCCTCGATGCAGATCCGGTCCATGGCCTCAATCGCCTCGACCGGGTAGTGGCCGCTGGCGGACTCCGCCGACAGCATCACCGCGTCGGTGCCA
>SXNB01000202.1 GCA_005777205.1 Burkholderiales bacterium
GCAACAGGTAGCCGTGCGCCGAGTGCAGCTCGATGACCTCGAAACCGGCGCGCCGGGCGCGCGCCGCCGAAGCGACGAAGGCATCCACCAGCCCGCGCAGCTCCGCGACGGATAATTCGTGTGGCGTGTGCCAGTCCTTGTCGTAGGGCAGCGCCGAAGCTGAAACGGTCGGCCAGGGTGACTCGTCGGCGCCGAGCGCGCGACCGCCGGCCCAGGGCACCTGCGCCGAGCCCTTGCGTCCGGCGTGCGCGAGCTGCACGCCGATGGGCGATTTCGAAATGCAGCGGCAAAAATCCACCACGCGCTTCATCGCGGCCTCGTTGCTGTCGCTGTACAGGCCGGTGCAGCCGTGCGAAATGCGCCCCCCGCGCGTCACGCCGGTTGCCTCCACCATCTGCAGGCCCGCGCCAGAGGCGGCGAGGCTGCCCAGGTGCATCAGGTGCCAGTCGGTCATGCTGCCGTCGTCGGCGGAGGACTGGCACATCGGCGCCACCGCGACGCGATTGGGCAGGGTAATGCCGCCGATTTGCAACGGCGTGAACAAGCTAGGGAGCGACAACGGAGATTCCTTTCTCTAAGAGGGTTTTCCTGAGGGCCCTGGCAAAGGCAACCGCACCGGGCTGATCCCCATGCAGGCAGAGCGTGCCCACCTCGACCGCGACGCGCTTGCCCGAGAGACTGGTGACCGTGCCCTGCTCCACCATCGCGAGCGCCTGCGCCACCGACTTCGCCTCCTCCTCGATCATCGCGCCCGGCTGGCCGCGCGGGGCGAGCGTGCCGTCGTCCATGTAGCCGCGGTCGGCGAAGCCCTCGCCCACCGCCGGCACGCCGTGCTTCCGGGCGCAATCCATCATGATGCTGCTGGCGAGGCCGTACAGGATCACGCCGCCGCCCAGGTCCTTGACCGCCCGAGCCATGGCATCGGACAGCGGTTCGTCGTTGGCGGCCATGTTGTACAACGCGCCATGGCACTTCACGTGGTGCAGCTTCGTACCCGCGGCGCGGGCGAAACCCTCGACCGCGCCCGCCTGGTATACCACCAGGTCATACAGTTCCTGCGGCGTGATGCGCATCGCGCGTCGCCCGAATCCCATTATGTCCGGCAACGAAGGATGGGCGCCGATTGCGACGCCGTTATCCACAGCGAGCCGAACTGTCTTGCGGATGGTGGCCGGGTCGCCGGCGTGGAAGCCCGCGGCGATGTTCGCCGAGCTGATGTGCGGCATCACTTCGGCGTCGGCGCCCATTTTCCAGGCCCCATAGCTCTCGCCCATGTCACAGTTGATATCGATCGTCATGGTCATCGGAATGTCCAGTTGAGTGCGCGCAACGCCGAATCCACCCGCCGCCGCAGCACGCGGCGCAGTTCCCCCGCCTGCTCCAGCGTGCAGCGCGCGAAGCCCACGGTGCCACCCGGGGCCAGTTGCGCCAGCCGGGGCACGTCGGCCGCCGCGATTTCCGCAATCCTGGGGTAGCCGCCGGTGGTCTGGTGGTCCGCCATGAGCGCGATCGGCTGGCCGCCCGAAGGCACCTGCACCGTGCCCAGGCAGGCCGGTTCCGAGTTTATCTCGGCCGCGCGCTCTCGCGCGAGCACCGGACCTGCAAGGCGAAAGCCCATTCGGTTGGAATCCGGCGACACGCGCCAGGTCACCTCGAAGAACGCGCGCTGCGAGGCCGCGTCGAACAGGTCGTGGTGGCGGCCTTCCATGGCGTGGACCACGATGGGTTCGCGCTCAGGCCGTGTCAGCGCCGGCACCGACCAGGCGACGCTGCGCAGCGCGCCGTCGAAAACCTTTTTGGACTGCAGCCGGGCGTAGCGGGCCGTAGCGAGGCTCGCTGCATCCTTCGCCAGCGGAAGGCGGTCGCCCATGCGCAGGGCCCGGCCCTCCATTCCGCCGAAGCGCGCCGGCATGTAGGTGCTGCGGCTGCCCATGACCGGCGCGGTGGCGATGCCACCCGCGACCGCGAGGTACGCGCGGGCGCCGATAACCGCGCGCACCACCTGCAGGCGGTCGCCCTTGCCCACCAGCACCGGCCGGTCGAGCGGCAGCGTGGCGCCGTTCAGGCGCGCGTCGAATTCCGCGCCGCACAGGGCCACCAGCGCGTCGTGCTCGAACTGCAGGTCCGGCCCGAGCACCGTGACTTCGAGCGCCGCATCCGCCGGCGCATTGCCCACCAGCGCGTTGGCGAATTCGAGCGCGATCCCGTCCATCGCCCCGCAGGGCACCACGCCGATGTGCTGCAGACCGCGGCGACCACCGTCCTGGACAGTCGTCAGCAGGCCCGGCTTGTTGACGAGGATGCTCATGACTTCAGGCGCTCGAACTCGGCCAGCGAGATCGGCACGAACCGGACCTTGTCCCCGGGGGCGAACAGGCTCGGCGGCTCGCGTTTGGGGTCGAACACCGTGAGCGGCGTGCGACCGATGATGCTCCAGCCGCCGGGCGTCTCGTACGGGTAGACCGCAGTCTGCAAGTTGGCTATGGCGACCGCGCCCTCCGGCATGCGCGTACGTGGCGTGGCGCGGCGCGGCACCGACAGCTTCGGGTCAAGGCCGCCGATGTAGGGTTGCCCGGGCGAGAAGCCGACCATGAGCACCCGGTGCACGGGCTTGGCATGGCGCTTCGCGATCTCCGCCTGCGACAGCGACAGCTTCGCCACCAACTCCAGCAGGTCGAGCCCGAACTCGGTGGCGTAGCAGACCGGAACGTCCACGGTGCGCCCCAAATCCTCGAATTTCCCGGCCGACTTGAAGCATTCCACCAGCAGCGCCTCGCAGTGCGGCAGGATCGGGTCGGGCAATTCCGGGTGGTAGGGATCGACGTGCAGCGCGATGCCGCACAACGCGGGCACGATGTCGCGGATCCAGGGCAACCGCTGCGCGCGCAACGCGGCGGCGAGCGCTTGGAGCGCCTGGTTGGTCTCAAGGTCAATCGTGTCGCCGAACTCGGCGTACACCGCCGCGTCCCCCATCGGCGCGAGGCGCAGGGTCTTGAGGAGCTTTTTCAGGATTGTTGCGGGCGCGCCGCGCCCAGTTGCAGCTCGCGATGGTTACGCGCGTCATCCGCGATTGCCGCTGCGAGTTCCGCGAGGCCCTGCTCATCGGCGAGCCCGCGCCCGATCATGAGGCGCTCCAGCGCGCGTACCCAGTGCAGGTAGTAGGTGTCGCCTAGGTCAGGATCACCTTCAGCCTGTGCGTCGCGGATCACCTGCGCCAGGGTCTCGGCCCATTCGTTCCAGGTGAACAGTCCCTTCTGGTGCAACTGCAGCGCCATCGCGAACGCCAACGCCTCCCAAGGCGCATTGAACTCCGGCGCTTCGGCAGACGGATTCAAGCGCGCTCCAGGTAGTCGTCCCACAGGTCAAGGTGGACGCTGTCACGGGAAACTTCGCGCTGCGGCTCGCCCCACAGTTCCCCGGCGCTGAAGCGCACGCAATAGCAATGCTGGGGCTTGGTCCCGAGGCCCAGCGCATGCGTGTCCGGGAAGACGTACACGCCGTGGTCCAGGTGCACCACGCCCTGCTTGCCGCGGCAATAGCGCGGCATACGGGTGTGCGTGGGCGGGTTCAGGTTCTTCACCCGCACGCGTTCGCCGACCGTGAAACGGGGAGCGACCGGGTCGTCCAGTTTGGCGCCCTGTCTGTTGGAGAGCATCTTCATCGCGGTCGCGGCGTCCGGCGGCACGAGCGAAGGATCGCGCGCGGCGATGGCGTGGCCGGCGCGCAACTCCTCCCGCGTCACCATCCCCTTGTCCACCAACAACCGCTCCAGGCCCTTGTGCCACAGCTCGTAGTAGCTCGAGGTGAGGTAGTCGGCCGGGTCGCGGTTCTCGCGCGCGAACCGCGACATGTCGATGTTCCAGCGCCCCAGCATGCCCAGGGCGAGCGTGACGGCAAAGGCGCGCCGCTCCCATTCGCCGTGGAACACTGGCTCGTCCGGCTCCGGGACGACCGGACCAAAGCCCTGCATGCCGCCCAGATCCTGACCGCCATTCATCTCGCGGTGCCGATCATCTGATCGCGGGTGACCAGCGCGGCCAGCTCCGCCTCGGTGAGTTTCTCCGTGCCCGCCGGCCGCTCCGGGATCACCACGTAGCGGATCTCGGCGGTCGAGTCCCAGACGCGGACCTCGACCTCCTGCGGCAACTCGACGCCGAAATCGCGCAGCACGCCACGCGGATCGGACACC
>SXNB01000203.1 GCA_005777205.1 Burkholderiales bacterium
CATCTTCGCGCGCCTCGCTTATCGCGACGCCAAGCCCGCCTACCTGGAGGACACGCCGCGCTTCGTCGGCTATGCACGCGCGGTGGCGCGGCGCTACCGCACGCTGGCGCCGCTGGCAAAGCTGCTCGACGAGTTGCACGAATGAAGGCGATGCTGCTGGCCGCGGGGCGCGGGGAGCGCATGCGCCCCCAGACCGACACTCTGCCCAAGCCCCTGCTCGAAGCTGGCGGCAAGCCACTGCTCGCCTGGCACCTGGAGCGCCTGGCCGCGGCCGGGTTCCGCGAGGTGGTGATCAACGTTTCCTGGCTGGGCGAGCGGATCGTCGAGCGATTCGGCGACGGCGCCGACTATGGCCTTGCCATCGCCTGGTCTAGGGAGTCGCCCGCGCCGCTCGAGACCGCGGGCGGGATCGCCGCGGCGCGACCGCTGCTGGGGGAGACGCCGTTCCTGCTGGTTAACGCCGACGTCTACGCCGACTGCGACCTCGCCCGTCTCGCGGCGGTTCGCCTCGATGACGCGCTCGCGCACCTGGTGCTGGTCCCGAACCCCGAGCACCATCCCCACGGGGACTTTTCACTGGCGGGCAGTATCGTCGGCGAGGCGCTCGCGCCGCGCTACACTTACGCTGGTATCGCGGTGCTGTCGCCGCGAATCGTGGCGGGCGTGGCGCCGGGCGCGAGAGCGCCGCTGGGCCCGTTGCTGCACCGGGCCGCCGCGGATGGCTGCGCGACCGGCGAATTGCACGCCGGCACCTGGTGCGATGTCGGCACCCCGCAGCGGCTGTCCGCGCTCGATGCAAATCTTAGGAAAGGGAACGCCGCGCCATGAAACCCGACGATATCCAGCCCTCCATCTACAGCGGTCGCCGCGCGCGACTGGCCAGCGCGATGGCCGAGGGAATCGCCGTCATCCCGACGGCGCCGGAGCGGATCCGCAACCGCGACACCCATTTTCCCTACCGCTTCGACAGCCATTTCTACTACCTGAGCGGGTTTCCCGAGCCCGAGGCGGTGCTGGTGCTGGTGGCCGGCGCGCAGCCGAGGAGTTTGCTCTTCTGCCGCGAGCGCAACGAGGAGCGGGAGGTCTGGGACGGGGTGCGCTACGGTCCGGAACGGGCCCGCGAACGCTTCGGCTTCGACGAAGCGCACCCGATCGCGACACTCGATGAGGCGATGGCGAAGCTGCTCGCCGACCAGCCGGCGCTGCATACGCCCCTGGGCGCGGACCCCGACTGGGACACGCGCGTGATGCACTGGCTCAACGCCGTTCGGGCGCAGGCGCGCACCGGTGTCGCCGCACCCGGGCGCGTACACGACGTGCGCGGGCTGGTGGACGAGATGCGGCTGGTCAAGGACGCCCACGAACTGGACGTGATGCGACGCGCAGCCGTCATCAGCGCCGGCGCCCATCGTCGCGCCATGGCCGCGGCGCGGCCGGGCGCGACCGAGTACCAGATCGAAGCCGAGTTGCTGCATGAGTTCCGCCGGCACGGCGCGCAGTTCCCGGCCTACTGGCCGATCGTCGCCGGCGGCGCTAACGCCTGCGTACTGCATTACGTCGCTAATGATGCACCGCTTGCCGACCACGACCTGCTGCTCATCGACGCCGGTTGCGAGCTGGACGGCTATGCCTCGGACATCACGCGCACGTTTCCCGTCGGGCGCGCATTCAGCCCGGCGCAACGCGAGGTCTACGAACTGGTGCTCGCCGCACAGGCCGGGGCCATTGCCGCGGTGCGTGCCGGCGCGGGCTGGAACGAACCGCACGACGCCGCGGTGCGCGTGCTCGCGCAGGGACTGTTGGACCTCAAGCTGCTCCAGGGCGGCCTGGACGAAGTGCTGGAGAAGGAAACCTACAAGCGCTTTTACATGCACCGCACCGGGCACTGGCTCGGCTTGGACGTGCACGACGCGGGCGAGTACAAGCGAGCCGGCGCCTGGCGCGCGCTCGTTCCGGGCATGGTGCTCACCGTCGAACCTGGGCTCTATATCCGCGCGGCCGACGACATTCCCGCGCACTTCCGCAACATCGGCATTCGCATCGAGGACGATGTCGCGGTGAGCGCCGCGGGCTGCGAGGTGATCAGCGCGGCTGCGCCCAAGTCGATCGCGGATATCGAAGCCATCAAGCGTGACGCCGGCTAAGGTCGCGATCATCGGAGCCGGGCCGGTCGGGTGCGCGCTCGCCCTCGACCTCGAGCGCTGCGGCGTTCCCGTGGTGCTGTGCACGAGGCGCCGGCCAGGTGTGGGAGTGCCCGCGGCGCTGCCCTTGCGCCCGATCGCGCTGTCGCACGCCAGCCGCTTGATCCTGGAGCGGATTGGCGCGTGGAACGTCCTCGAGCCCACTCCCATCCGGGCGATCCATGTCTCGCAGGCCGGCGCCTTCGGGTGCACGCGAATCGCAGCCGAGGATGCCGGAGTGCCAGCGCTGGGCTATGTGCTCGATTACGATGCGCTATCCGCCGCTCTGTTAGAACTCCTGGGGGGGCGCGGCATCGCCATTGCCGAGGAACCGCCGTCGGCGGCGCTGCTGGTGCATGCGGAGGGCAGCGCGCCCGAAGCGGGCGGGAAAGATTACCGCCAGGAGGCGCTGGTCACGCTGGTGAGGACCGACCCGGCGTCCTCTGGCACGGCCTACGAGCGCTTCACGCGCGAAGGACCGCTGGCGCTGCTGCCGCTGGACGGACGCTACGCAGTCGTCTGGGCGATGGCGCCGGACCGCGCGGCTGAACTGGCCGGCGCGAACGAGCGGTCGTTCCTCGCCGCCCTTGGCGCCGCCTTCGGTGAGCGCGCCGGAGCATTCGTCGCGGCAGATGAGCGTTTCCGCATCCCGCTGACCCTGCGCGTTCGAGCCTCGCGTACCGGCGTCCGGGAAGCCTATGTCGGCAATACTGCGCAAATGCTGCACCCGGTGGCGGGCCAGGGCCTGAACCTGGGACTGCGCGACGCATGGGATCTGGCGCGACTCTTGCAGGATGCGCGGGATCCCGGTGACGCGCAGCTGCTTGCGCGCTTTGCTGCAACCCGGAGGCTCGACGCCATGGCGACGATCCGGGTCACCGACCTGCTGGCTGGCGCGTTCACCGGCGACAGCGTGCTGCATGCCGCGGCGCGCAGCGCAGCAATGACCGCTCTGGACGCATGCTCGCCGGCGCGCCGTTTTTTTGCGCGCCGCATGATCTTCGGACCTTCTGCGATCCCCTGAAATCCCCTGAGAGTCCCGTTGCGGTGTTTGCGAAACGCAACAGCGATGCTTTTCCGCAACGAAACGGGATAGAATTCTCTACTCGCGACACATCCCACACCACCGCAATCTATGCAGCTTGGCGCGCACTCATTGCGTAACGGATTGTTCGTCGCTCCGATGGCGGGCGTGACCGATCGGCCATTTCGCAGCCTGTGCCGCCGCTACGGTGCCGGCCTGGCGGTCTCCGAGATGGTCTCCTCCCGACCCGAGCTGCGCCAGACGCGCAAATCTCGCCTGCGGCGGGAGCATGGTGGCGAGGCGGGTCCCGTTTCGGTGCAGATTGCGGGCGCCGATCCGGTGATGATGGCCGACGCCGCCCGATTCAACGTCGACGAGGGCGCCCAGAGCCTCGACAGCAACATGGGCTGCCCGGCGAAAAAGGTCTGCAATGTTGCCGCCGGCTCGGCCCTGCTCGAGAACGAGCCGCTGGTGGCGCGGATCCTGGAAGCCGTTGTTGCCGCGGTCCATGTCCCGGTGACCCTGAAGATCCGCACCGGCCCGGCGCCGGAGCGCCGCAACGCGGTGCGTATTGCGCGCATCGCCGAGGGCGCTGGCATCCGCCTGCTGGCGGTACATGGGCGCACCCGCGCCTGCGGCTTCCGCGGCGAGGCGGAGTACGACACCATCTCCCAAGTGAAGACTGCAGCGCGAATTCCTGTGATTGCCAACGGCAACATCGGCACGCCCGAGGAAGCGCGGCTTGTGCTGGCGCGCACCGGTGCCGACGGCCTGATGATCGGCCGTGCTGCCCACGGCCGGCCCTGGGTCTTTCGCGAGATCGCGCACTACCTGGCCACCGGCGAGACCCTGCCCGGACCGTCGCTCGCCGAGCAGCGTGCGGTGGTGCTAGAGCACGTCCAGGGGCTCTATGGCCTCTATGGAGAGGAACTCGGCCTGCGGGTCGCGCGCAAGCACCTGGGCTGGTACCTGCGCCCGGTCCCAGGTGGCGAGGCGTTCCGCCGTCAGGCCTGCGCCATCGAATCGGCTTCGGAGCAGCTGGCCGCGGTTGCGCGCTTCTACGACGGGCTCCAGGCATGACACGCAGCTCGGAGCTCGCAGAGGCGGTCAAGCGCTCCCTGGAACGCTATTTCAAGGACATGGACGGCGAGAGGCCCACGGCGATCTACGACATGGTGCTGAAGAACATCGAGAAGCCCCTGATCGAGACCGTACTGATCAAGGCTTCGGGCAACCAGTCGCAGGCGGCGGCGATGCTGGGCATCGACCGCAATACCCTGCGCAAGAAGATCCAGCAGCTGCGGATCAAGGTGTGAGAGCGGGAACGTGAAAGTCGGGCGGGCGCTCATCAGCGTCTCCGACAAGTCGGCGGTGGTCGAATTCGCCCGCGCCCTTGCCGGGTTGGGTATCGCCATCCTATCTACCGGCGGCACCGCGAGGCTGCTGGACAAGGAAGGGGTCTCGGCCACCGAGGTCTCCGCCCACACCGGCTTTCCGGAGATGCTCGACGGGCGGGTCAAGACCCTGCACCCAAAAATCCACGGCGGCCTGCTGGCGCGGCGCGATTCGCGCGAGCACATGGCGCAGTTTGACCAGTCCGGCATCGCGACCATCGACCTGCTGGTGGTAAACCTTTATCCGTTCCAGGCCACCGTCGCCAATCCGGACTGCCCGCTGGAGGAGGCAATCGAGAACATCGACATTGGCGGCCCGGCGATGTTGCGCTCGGCGGCGAAGAACTACGGCGGCGTCGCGGTGGTCGTGGATCCGGCCGACTACGCGCGCGTTCTGGAGGAGATCCGGGCCACCGGGGGCGTGTCCGAGGCGACGCGCTTCATGCTGGCGAAAAAGGTGTACGCGCATACCTCGGCCTACGACGGCGCCATTGCCAATTATCTGAGTTCGCTCGACGGCGACAATCGGCGCCGCGCCTTTCCCGACGTGCTCACCCTGCAGCTGTTCAAGCGCCAGGACATGCGCTATGGCGAGAATCCGCACCAGGTGGCGGCGTTCTACCGAGACGCCCATCCCGTGCCGGGCGGCATTGCCGCCTTCGCCTGGTCGCCGGACGGACCCCAGGTGGCCTTCACCATGACGGACCCGAAGTCTGAGGCCGAGGAGATGGCGGACAAAGCCAAGGACGACGCCCGCTGGCACGAGGAGAAGCCCGCCC
>SXNB01000204.1 GCA_005777205.1 Burkholderiales bacterium
GAAAATCTATCCCGCAGGGGGTGCGGTGGCCTCCTGGAACACACTGGTTCGCAAGTTGGAGTAGCGGCTGATGCGCGGCGTCTTCCACGCGGCGCGAGTCGAATCACGGATCCCATGACCGCCGCCCCAACCCTCTTCGCCGGCCTCGCGCCCCTGGCGTTCATCTTCCTCTGGAGCATGGCGTTCGTCGCCGTGCGCGCGGGCCTGCCCGACGTCTCGCCTCTCTACTTCCTGGCCGTGCGCTTCGCGATCGCCACCACGATCCTGGTGACAATCGCCGCCTTGTGGCGCCTCGGCTGGACGGGTCTGCGCCAGACCTGGCGCCACTTCGTGGTGGCGGGCGTGCTCATCAACGCGCTTTACCTCTCCGCCGCCTACCTGGCCATGACCGAAATTTCCGGCGCCACGCTGGCGCTGCTTGGTGCGCTGCATCCCCTGCTCACCGCGCTGCTGTCCGGACCGGTACTGGGCGAGCGCTTCCGAGCGCGGCAGTGGCTGGGCGTGGCCTGCGGCATTGCGGGGGTGGCGCTGGTCGTCGGTATCGATGCCAACGATCTCGCGCAGCGCGCCGGCGTGGCCTGGGGCCTGGGTTCGGTGGTCTGCCTCACCGCCGGGACGCTCTATTACAGCCGCTACTGCCGGGGCCTCGGCCTGGTGCAGGCGAACACCATCCAGCTGGCCGCCGCGGCGGCCGTCACCGCGGCGTTCGCGCTAGCGTTCGAAGACGTGCGCGCCGATTGGACACCAACCGCCCTCGCCACGCTGGGTTTCCTGGTGTGCGCCGTGTCGCTGGGCGGCATGGCGCTGCTGCTGTACATGCTGAAGAACGGCGCCGCGGGCAGAGTCGCGGCCAATTTCTACCTCACGCCCGGCACCACCGCCGTGCTCGGCTGGTTGATCCTGGGCGAGACGCTGTCGCCCCTGGCGATACTGGGTTTCGTGATCGCGTCGGTCGGGGTATGGTTGGTCAATCGCGGAGGATGAACCAGATGCTCGTCGCACAACTCAGCTCGTTCGGCAGGCCCGAATCGGTGATCGAAATCGTGGCGCAGGGCGATCCGGGCGAGCCCGGCGCAGACGAAGTGACTATCGACACCGAGTTCGTGCCGATCAACCCCGCCGATATCCTGAACCTGGAAGGAAAGTACGGTGCGGCGCCGCCCCAGCTGCCGATGATCCCAGGCGCGGAAGGCGTGGGGCGGATCACCAGGGTAGGATCGGCTGTCCGGCACCTGAAGCCGGGCGACCGCGTATTGCTGCCTGGCCCAGGATGCTGGCGCGAACGCTTCAAGGCGCCCGGCAAAGTTGTGTTCGCGCTGCCGGAAGGCGTGGATCCGAAACAGCTCGCCATGCTGCGGGTGAATCCGCCCACTGCGTACCTGATGCTGCACCAGATCGTCGCGCCGAAGCCCGGCCAGTGGGTCATTCAGAACGCCGCGAACTCGGGTGTCGGACATTGCCTGATCCGCTTGGCACGGCTCGCAGGGCTCAAGACGGTCAACGTCGTCCGCCGGGAAGAACTCGTGAACCGACTGCGCGAGTTTGGCGGCGACGTGGTGTTGACCGACGGTCGCGATCTCGACGCGCGGGTGCGCAGCGCGATCGGCGAGGCCGCCCTGCCGCTCGCGATCGACGCGGTGGGCGGCTCGGGCACGCAGCGCCTAGCCCGTTGTGTAAGCGATGGCGGGACGGTGGTCAACTATGGCATGCTGAGCCGCGAGCCGTGCATGGTGGACGGCCGCGACACCGTGTTCCGCGACGTGCGGCTGCAGGGCTTCTGGTTGCGCAAGTGGTTCGTGGACACGCCGCCGGCGCAGATCGCGGCCGTGTATCGCGACCTCGCGTCCAAGTTGGCCGACGGGACCCTCGCGGTGGAGGTAGAGGCCGTCTACCCGATCCGCAAAATCAAGGAAGCGGTTGCGCACGCGGCGCGTGGCGGGCGTTCGGGGAAGATACTGATCTCGTTCGCGAAGGATTGACCGCTGCCGGCGGGGCGAGGGAAGGTCCGCAATGTAATCGATCGGTTACATTTTCCCCCTCCCCGGGGCGCGACTACGGCTTCTTGATGAAGTCCCTGATGGTCGCGTCGGTGTGGAACACCGGCTTCTCGTGATGGTGCGGACCATCGTAGCTCTCGATCAGCGCGGGAAAAAGCAGATGCCTTAGCTGCGAAGTGACCGCCGCAGCCGCAGGGAAGGCAGGTTTTCACGCTGACTCTGCTGGCAGTGTTTTGTGGCGTTCTCTACTACCAGTACCCGCGTATCCTTGCGCCCTATGCCTTGCCCAATGCCCAGACCGATCCGACGGTCGTCGAAGCAGATCTGGAATTCATCGGTGAAATGGTCGAAACCTATCGATCGTCGCAGGGGAAGTATCCGGAAACCCTGGAACGAGTACGGTTGCCCGCTGGCTTGGCGGAATTGGTCGCCCGCTTTCCGTTGGAGTATCGCCTGCGCGACAAGGCCTTCACACCGGAACGGAAGGCTTATCGGTGGCATGGGGTATATGAAAGCGATACACCCAAGATCACTGTCGTACCTGGCAAGACGGACAAGTAGTTCATTGCTGGAACTGAGTGGCTGAAGTCCTGCTCTGCGGTTCAGCTTCGCGGAGATTGGCAAGCCGCGGGTCAGCACAGTTGGCGAGAGTCGCAATGCATCCTCACGGCGGCTCGTCCTTGCCATCCTGCAATAGCAGAAGCGCTTCTACGTAGCGTTTCTGTCTGCTCCTCCACAAATGATGAGAACCGTCGCGCTCGCCGGAGCCACCGGCCTCGTTGGCCGGGAGATCCTGCGGGGCCTCCTCGCCGATTCTTCGGTTGCCGTGATCCACGTGCTCGGCCGCCGGGCGCCTGGCGCCAGCCACCCGAAAATCACGGCACATGTCGCCGATTTCCGCTCGCTCCTCAGCCTGCCGCCGGTCGACGAGGTTTATCTCGCGCTCGGAACGACCATCAAGGTGGCGGGCAGCCAGGAAGCCTTCCGGGCGGTGGATTTCGACGCCAACCTCGCCGTCGGCAGGGCGGCGCTCGCCGCAGGCGCGAAGCGCGCAGGACTGGTGAGCGCCATCGGTGCCAGCGCAGGATCGGGGACGTTCTACAGCCAAGTGAAGGGCGAGCTCGAAAACGCACTCTCCGTCCTTGCCTTCGACGGCCTCGTCATCGTCCGCCCCTCTTTCCTCGCTGGCGATCGCGAGTCCCTTGGTCAACCGGTGCGCCGAGGTGAGGGCATCGCCCTCGCCGTGAGCCGCCTTCTCGGACCGCTGATTCCACGCAACTACCGCCCCGTTCCCGCTGCCGCAGTCGCGAAAGCACTCCTCAACCGGGTACCTATCGCACGCGGGCGCTCAGTCGTTTCCTCTGGCGAACAGCAGCCGTAGCCCCGGAGCGGGTTCGACTATTGCGGCTCGAGCCCGACCTTCTTCACCATCGCGGCGTATTTCGCGAGCTCGCTGCGGAACGCCGCCTGCGCCTGCTCGGTGGTGCTGATCCGGATCGTGTTGCCCATCTTGGCCATCGTGTCCTTGACGGCGCCGTCGGCGAACGCGGCGACCAGGGCATCGTGCACTTTCTTCACCGCGGCTGGGGCCATGCCCTTGGGCCCGATCACGGCGAACCACGCTTCCACGTCGAAGTTCGCCAGGCCCTGCTCGGCGAAAGTCGGCACCCCCGGTGCGGCAGCGGAGCGCTGGGAGGCCAGCATGCCCAGCGGACGAAGCTTGCCACTCGCGATGTGCCCCTGCACGCTCGGCAACGCGAGCGCGCCGAAATCGACCTGCCCACCGAGCAGGTCGGTCACCATCGGACCGACGCCCTTGAAGGGAATGTGCTTCGCCTTGACGCCCGCGGCGTCGAGGTAGAGCTCCGTCGCGAGGTGAAGGATGGTCCCATTGCCGCCGGAGGCGTAATTGAACGTGCCGGGCTTGTCCTTGAGCAGCGCGACGAGCTCCTTGTGGTTTGCCGCCGGCAACTTCGCCGGATTGACGACCAGCACCATGGGCGTCGAGCCGACCACCGCGATGGGCGTGAAGTCCCCCGGCATGTCAAATGGCAGGGACTTCAGCACGCTCGGAAAGATCACCACGTTGTTGGACACCACCGACAGCGTGTTGCCGTCGGGCGCCGAGCGCGCCAGCGCCTGCAGGCCGATGACACCGCCCGCGCCGGTCTGGTTGTCCACCAGGATGGTCGCGCCGAGCGCCTTGGATAGCGCGGGTTGAGCCGCGCGGGTGATTGCGTCGACACCGGAACCCACGGCGTTGGGCAGGATGAAGCGGACCGGGGTCTGCGCGAGCGCGGGGCCTGCGGCAAGGGCGGCAAAGAGCCATGCGAAAAGTGGTTTCATGATCGCTATTCTAAGCCTGGAAAAGGGAGGCCTGTTCCTGATCGAAGCGACTCGCGCGCATATTGGTACGATGCCCGGTATGCACCTCCGAAACACCCGTCCTGCCGTGTCCACGACCTGATGCCCCTACCCCACGGCCTGCGCGCCTTCCGCCACCACGACTACCGCCTCTATTTCGCGGGACAGGGCATTTCGCAGACCGGAACCTGGCTGCAGCTGATCGCCACCAGCTGGCTGGTGTACGAGCTCACCGGATCGGCTTTCCTGCTGGGCCTTGCCGCCTTCGCGCAGCAGATCCCGATGCTGGTCCTGGGACCCTTCGCCGGGGTCTGGGTGGACCGCATGAAGAAGCGCAAGGTGCTGCTGATCACGCAGAACGGCGCGCTCGCGCAGTCGCTGGCGATGCTGGCACTGGTCGCCTCGGGCGAGGTCCAGGCCTGGCACCTGATCCTCGCCAACCTGGTGCTGGGCGTACTCAACGCCATCGAGTCCCCGGCTCGCCAGGCGCAACTGGTGGAACTGGTGGGCGGGCGCGAGGACCTGCCCAACGCCATTGCCTTCAGCTCGGTGCTGATGAACAGTGCCCGCTTCATCGGCCCGATGATCGGCGGCGTGGTGATCGGCGCCCTGGGCGTGGCCTGGGGCTTCGCCCTCAACTGCCTGATGCGCGGCGCGGTGATCCTTGCGTTGTCCCTGATCCGCGCCACGCCGCGCGCCACCGAGCGCGGCGACGACGGCTGGCTGCGCCAGCTTGCGGCGGGCTTTCGCTACGCCTTCGGTTTCCTGCCCACGCGCAGCGCGCTGCTGCTGCTGGCGGCAGTGAGTTTCTCGGTGCAGCCCTACCAGTCGCTCGCGCCCTACTTCGCGCGCGACGTGTTCCAGGGCGACTCGGTGACGCTGGGCTGGCTGATCGGCGCCGGCGGCTTCGGCGCGGCCGCCGGCACGGTCTACCTGGCGATGCGGCCGACGATCCGCGGGCTAGTCACGCTGATGCCGGTGGCGGGTGCTGCCGCCGGCGGGGCGCTGATCGGCTTTTCTTTCTCCACCACGCTATGGCTCGCGATCCCGCTGCTGGTGGTGGTGGGCGTGGGCGGCATGCTCACTGCCGCCTCCACCAACACCGTGCTGCAGACCATCGTCGAGGACCGCATGCGCGCGCGCGTGGTCTCCATCTACATGATGTCGTTCCTCGGTACGGCGCCGCTGGGGGCCCTCTTCGCCGGCACGCTGTCGGAGATCATCGGCCCGCCGGCGGTGCTGGCGCTGGGCGGCGCGGTGGCACTCGCCGCTGCCGCGGTCTACTGGACCCAGCTAGGCGCGATCCGCAGCGCCATCCGCCCGATCTACGAGAAACTGGGCATTGCGCCGCGGCCAGCGGCGGAGGATTGAAGCAAGCTCGCTGGCAGGAACCTCAAGCGCGTGCTGCGGGAGATTTGCCGCAAGGGAAGAACTCGCTAGCTTTCGCACCCTTCACCACACGCAGGTTGGTTAAGGTGACGCCGGTATCGAGAATGATGTCGCCGCTGCCGGTGTTCGTCGACGCACCGGGTTCGTCCTCCAGCAACTGTTCGCCGAATCCGCGAACCCCAGCGCCAGGGCCCCCGGCAGCGCCGCAAGCAGCAGCTTGTGGCGTCGCAGGGCAGCTCGCCACCACGGGTCAGGCTTCGCGGGCAGAACGACGGGCGCGGCATTCGCCAGGGCCCGAGACCCCCGCGATCGGGAACTGCTGTAGAGCGCCGCTCTTTTCATGCCCGCACGCGCTTAAAGCGCACGCACCACCCTACCACCGCCCGAACCTCAGGCGACGTCGGCCAGCTTGAGCCGTTGCACCTTTCCCGAGGGCCCCTTGGGCAACTCCGCGAGGATGCGGAATTCCCGGGGCGTCTTGAAGCGGCCCAGTTCCGCCAGGCAGAATTCCCGCAACGCTTCGGTGCTCGCTTGTGCACCCGGTTTGAGCACCACGCAGGCGCGGATGTCCTGCCCGTAGTTCGCATCCGGCACCCCGACCGCGGCAGCTTCCAGGACGCTGGGGTGCCGCAGCAGGGCTTCGTCGATCTCGCGCGGCGCGATGTTCTCTCCCCCCTTGATGATCAGCTCCTTCAGGCGCCCGGTGATGAAATGGAAACCGTCGTCATCCCGATTGCCGAGGTCGCCGGTGTGCATCCAGCCGTCGGCATCAAAGGCGGCGGCCGTCTGCTCCGCGGACTTGTAGTAGCCAGCCATGATGTTCGGACCGCGCAGGCGGATTTCGCCTTCGACCACCCGCGCCTCGACCGCGCAGGGCAGCCCGACACTGCCGATCTTGCGCCGCGCCGGATCCTGCGGGTTGGCGAACGCGATCGATGCCGTCTCGGTCATGCCCATGCATTCGATCACCGAAACGCCGAAGATGCGCTCGAACGCCTGGTGCTGTTCGGGCGGAAGAGCCGCCGACGCCGAGCGCCCGAAGCGCACGCTCGGAAACCGGTAGTCGCGCCCCGGTTCCGCGCTATTCAGAAGGTAGGCAATGATAGTCGGCACCATATTAATCCAGGTAGCCGAATGGGCTTCCACGTCCGCCCACCAGCGGCCAGCGCTGAAGCGCTGCGGCGCGATCAGGCTGCCACCCGAGAGGAACGGCGTCACAGTGGCGATCACCTGGCCGTTGATGTGGTAGATGGGCAGCGAAGACAGGCAGCGGTCGCCGGGCCCCAGGCCGTGCCAGGCGGCGACGCTGGAGGCCGCTGCGATAAGGTTTGCATGCGTGAGCAGCACGCCTTTGGGCGTGCCGGTGGTGCCGGAGGTATACATCAGCAGCGCCGGATCGCCTGGCGCGACCGCCGCGAGGGCAACACCTGCCGTCGCGGGTCCGGCGTCGCCGAAAATCGACGGCGCGTCGGGGTCGATGACGATCACCGCTACGGGTCTGGCGACGCCGGCGAGGGCTTCGCGCAGCTGCTTTTCCAGTTCCGGCGAAGTAAACAGGAGCCGGCAGTCGCAGTGGCCAACGACGTAGGCGAGCTGCGAGCGCTGCGACAGCAGGTTCAGCGGGGTGACCACGCAGCCGGCGGCCATCGTTGCGAGGAACAGCAACGTCGACTGGTAGCCGTTGGGCAGGTAGAGGGCGACCTTGTCGCCGCGGGCGAGGCCGCGCGCGGCAAGCAAGCGGGCAAGGTGCTGCGCCTCGCGTGCGAGCCCGCCGTAGCTCAGGGTGTGCCCGGTCTCGGGAGCGATCAGGAACAGGTGCTCGGGCTGCCGTGCGGCGTGTGCCGCCAGGACCTCGCGCAGCGTTCCGGCCACGCTCATCGACCGTGCTTGGCGAAATAGCCGCCGAGAATCTCCTGCTCGTCCGGCACGCGCTCCGGAATCACGCGAGAGATGCGCGTGGTATTGAGGAAATGCCGCCAGTGCATGTTGTCGGAAAAGCTGTTGCCGCCCCAGGTGCCGCAACCCATCGACAGCGAGAACGGCAGGCCGTTATCGAAGCTGCCACCCGTGGCGATGCAATGCGCCTGGTTGACGATGACGCGGGCCACCGGCAGCTCCAGACCGAGGCGCAGCGCCTGCGCTGGATCGCGTGAATGCAGCGACACCGAGTGGCCCTTGCCCTGGTAGTCGTAGATACGCGCGGTGAGCGTACAGGCCTCGTCGAAATCCGTGACCTTGTAGACCGCCAGCACCGGGGCGAGTTTCTCCCCCGAGAACGGGTGCGAGGGGCCGACTCCGCTCTCGGCCACCATCAGGAACGTCGCGCCGCCCGCCGGCAACGCCGCTTCAATGCCCGCGAGCTGCGCGATGCGCGGCGCGGCCTGCGCCGTCGCCGCGGGCGCGAGCTTGCCTTGCGGGAACATCAACTGCTGCAGCTTCTCCTTGGACCCTGCGTCCAGCATCGTGCCGCCCTGCCGCTCCAGCTCGCGCAACATCGCGTCGTAGACCGGCGCGAGGACGAGCAGCGCGTTCTCCGACGAGCAGCTGGTGGCGTGGTCGAAAGTCTTCGACAACGCGATTTTGCGCGCCGCATCGGCCAGGTCCGCGCTCGCGTCGACGATCGAGACCACGTTGCCCATGCCGACGCCGATCGCCGGCGTTCCACTGGAATAAGCGGCGCGGATGTTGGCCTGCGAGCCGGTCGCGGCAACGAGGTCCGACAAACGCATCAGCTCGTAAGTGGCGTCTTTCGTAATCGGCGCGGGCAGCATCTGCACCAGGTCCAGCGGGGCGCCGATGCGACTCAGGTTCTCGTTGACAAAATCAAGCAGCAGCGCGAGCGTGCTGTAGCCCTTCGGGGAGGGCGCAAGGATGATCGCGTTGCCGCACTTCACCGCGTTGATGATCTGGTTGGCCGGGGTCGCGCCCGGGTTGGTCGAGGGCGTGATCGCGGCGACCACGCCGACCGGCCGCGCGATCTCGGTGAGCCCCTTCTCCGGCAGCTCGGCGATCACGCCGACCGTCCGCACGCCGGCGAGGTCGCGCAGCAGCCCCAGCGTCTTGCGATAATTCTTGGCGACCTTGTCTTCGACCTTGCCCAGGCCCGAGTCGCGCACCGCCTCCTCGGCAAGCCGCCGGTTATTCTCCGGCTTCATGATCGCCCAGCCGCAGGCGAGCGCGAGCTCGTCCAGCCGCGCCTGCGGCCACTTCGCGACCGCCGCCTGCGCCGCGCGCGCTCGGCGCACCAGCTCGGCGACTGGCGTCACTCCAGCTTGATCTTCGCGTCGCGAATCAGGTCGGCCCATTTCTTAAACTCGCCTTTCACCACTCGGTCGAGCGCCTCGGGGACGGTAGGAATCTCTGGCGCACCAGGATTGCGTTTCAACGTGGTCACCGCCAGCGCGCGCAGCTTGCCCGAGCGCACGTGGGAAATCGTCGCCGGCATGGTCACGAACAACAGCTAGACCTGGCCGCCGAGCGTGTCGGTCACGGCCGGGCCACCGCCTTTGTACGGCACATGCACGATGTCGATGCCCGCCTTCGACTTCAGCAGCTCTCCGCCGATGTGCGAAGGCGTTCCGGCACCGACCGAGGCGTAATGCAGCTTACCCGGATAGGCGCGCGCGGTGCTGACTACGTCCTGCATGCTGCGCAACGGCGAACCGGTGTTGGCGGCAACCAGCTGCGGCACGCTGACGATCAGCGTCACCGGCACTAAATCGCGCTCCACGTCATATGACAGCTTGTACAGCAGCGGGTTGATGGTGTGCGAGCTGGGCGTGAACAGGAAGGTGTAGCCATCGGGCGCCGCCTTGGCCGCCGCTTCGGTGCCGACTGCGCCGCCGCGATTCTCGATGACAATCGGCTGGCCGAGCGCCTCCGAGAGGCGATTCTGCACGATGCGAGCGATGACGTCGGTGCCACCGCCCGGCGGATAAGGCACGACAAAACAGACCGGCTTGGCCGGCCACCCCTGCGCCAGAGCGGAAAGCGAAAACGCCCCCGCGAGAATGCCGAGCAGTACCCTATTCAAAGGCTTTGTACTTCGCGAGCAGGCGTTTCGGGACCTTTAGCGCGTCGCGACGGAACGGATCGCCGAGCTCCTTGGTGCACATCATCTCCACAATGGTGGTCTTGCCTTCCTTCTGCGCCTTGCAGGCGGCGCGGAACGCGTCGCCCACATTCGACACCTTGTCCACCACGATGCCTTCGGCGCCCATCGCCTTGGCGATGCCGGCGAAGCTCGGGTTGTCGAGGTTCACGCCGAGGAAGCGGTTGGAGTAGAAGTCGACGTGGTTCTTCTTCTCGGCGCCCCACTGCTCGTTGTTGAACACGACGGCGGTGACCGGGATCTTCTCGCGCACGCAGGTGAGGATCTCGCCGAAGCTCATGCCCCAGGCGCCGTCGCCCACGTAGGCCACCGCGGTGCGCCCGGGCGCGCCGACCTTGCAGCCGATCATGGTGGGAAACGCGTAGCCGCAATTGCCGAACATCATCGCGCCGAACATGCTGCGCGGTTGGTTGAAGCGAAGGTACGAATTCGCCACCTGGCAGATGTTGCCGATATCGGTGGACACCATCGCGTCCTCCGGCATCGCCTTTTCCAACTCGCGCAACATCATGCGCGGATGCATGTACGAAGAGCCCTTCGCCACCTCCAGGCTCCAGGGGTCCTTCTCAAAGTCCCAGACGGCAACTTCGGCGTCCCAGGCCCGCCTCTCCTGCTGGACGGCCTTTTCGATCTCCGCCTTGTTGCGCGCCAGCGTACGACCCTTGAGCCGCGCGGCGATCGCCTGCGCCGCCTCGCGCGCATCCCCGTTCACCGTAACCGACGTCTTCTTGACCAGGCCGAGCACCTTCGGATCCGCGTCCACCTGCACCAGCTTTGCGTTCGCGGGCCAGTAGTCAAAGCCGTACTGCGGCAACACGCCGAATGGCCCGAGGCGCGAGCCCAGCGCGAGCACCACGTCGGCCTTGGCGAGGATCTTCATCGCGGCCTTCGAGCCGTGGTAGCCGAGCGGCCCGCACCACAGGCGGTGGTTGGCCGGGAAGGAATCGTTGTGCAGGTAGGAATTGCACACCGGCGCATTGAGCAGTTCAGCGAGCGCCAGGCAGGCATCCACGCCGTTGGCGGCGATCACGCCGCCGCCGGCGATGATCACCGGAAACTTCGCGCCGGCCAGCGCATCCGCGGCCGCGTCGAGGCTTGCGCTGCCACCAGGGCCCCGCTCGACGCGAATCGGCTGCGGGATCTCGCATTCGAGCTCGCCGTACAGAAAGTCACGCGGAATGTTGAGTTGGGTCGGCCCCATTTCGAGGATTGCGCGGTCAAAGGCACGCGCGGTGAGCTCGGCCATGCGCGCTTGGTTGTTCACGTGCGCCTGGTACTTGGTGATCTTCGAGAAGATGGGCAGTTGGTCGGTCTCTTGGAAGCCGCCCAGGCCGATGGACTGCGAGCCTGCCTCCGGCGTGATGGCCACCACGGCGCTGTGCGCCCAATAGGCCGCGGCGATCGCGGTGACGAAGTTGGTGATGCCCGGGCCGTTCTGCCCGATACACACGCCGTGCTTGCCGGTGACGCGGTAGTAGCCGTCGGCCATGTGCGCCGAGCCTTGCTCGTGCACCGTGGGGATGAAGCGGATGCCGGCGGCCGGAAACAGATCGAGCGCGTCCATATAGGCCGAGCCGACGATGCCGAAGACGTTCTGCACGCCTTGCGCGACTAGGGTCTCGACCAGCGCCTCGGACGGGGTCATCCGCTGCTTGCCCGCGACGGGGATGCGTTTCACTTCGGCGATGTCGGTCATGACGAGAGCCTCTGGTTGAAGTTTGGAAGTCTCGCATATTTACAGAACGTTTCGTTTCAGATTTCGATAAACTCCCGTAATGCCGCGCAAAGAAGACAATGTTCCCGCGACGCTCAGGGCGGTCGCCGTTCTCGAAGCCGTGGTCGCGGCAGAACGTCCGGCCTCGCTGGCCGATCTGACGGCTGCACTGCGCCTGCCCAAGCCGACGCTTTACCGGATGCTGGCGATGCTGGAGAAGTCCGGGCTGGTGGCGCGCGAACCCGGCTCGCGGCGCTACACCCCGGGACAGCGACTCGCCGCGCTCGGGCGCAACGTCATGCTGAACGGCAGCCTGCGCACCGTGCGCCATGCGATCCTGTCACGCCTGGTCGACGAGATCGGCGAAACCTGCAATTTCACGATGCTGGATGGCGACGCCGTGGTGTACCTGGACCGGGTCGAAGCCGCCTGGCCGCTACGCATGAACCTGTCCTCAGGGTCAAGGGTGCCGCTGCACTGCACCGCCAGCGGCAAGCTGCTGCTCGCGCAGTTGCCGAAGGCAGTGCGAGAACGCATCGCGGCGCAGCTGACCCTCACTCGCTACACCGATACCACCAATACCGACACGTGCCGCCTCGCCGCGGAACTCACCGCCATCCGCGCGCGCCGCTACGCCACCGACAACGAGGAATTCCATGCCGGCCTGGTGTGCGTCGCGGTGCCGGTGTCCGATGGCAGCAAGCGCACCTGCGCCGCCGTCGCGTTGCACGCCCCGGTGTCGCGCATGCCCCTCGCGCGCGCACTGGAGCACCTGCCCGCGCTGCAGCGCGCCGCGGGCGAAATCGCGAAGACCTTCGCCATTTAGACCGGCAGAATGCCCTTGACCGCAGCGATCGCCGCGCCCCCGAGCAACTCAGGTACGGAGAAACCCGCCATCGACCGCGATGGTCTCGCCGGTGATGAAGGAGGCCGATTCCGAGGCGAGGAAGACAACGAGCCGCGCGACGTCGTCCTCCTCCGCGAGGCGACCGAGCGGAATGCGCGCGACGATCCGTTCGCGCGCTTCCGGCGTCAGCAACTTGCGCACCATGTCGGTGGCCACCACCGCTGGCGCAATGGCGTTGACGCGGATCGCCGAAGGCCCGAGCTCGCGCCCCAGGCCCTTGGTCAACGCCACTACGCCGGCCTTGGTCGTGCCGTACCAGACGTTGCCGAAGGCGCCGCCGCCCTTGGCATGCGACACCGAGGCGATGTTGATGATGGCACCGCGCCCGCGGCGCCGCATCGCCGGCACCGCAGCCTGCACGCAGTTGTAGATTCCGGTCAGGT
The DNA here is from genome assembly GCA_005777205.1 of Burkholderiales bacterium. GTDB lineage: Bacteria > Pseudomonadota > Gammaproteobacteria > Burkholderiales > SG8-39 > RBG-16-66-20. The sequence goes on from SXNB01000204.1 coordinate 12,866, forward strand.
TGACCGCGACCAGCTTGTCCCAGGCTTCGCCGCCGGTTTCATCGAAGGGTCCGTTCGCCAATAACCCCGCATTGTTGACGAGGATGTCGAGGCCGCCGCTTTCCTTCTCGATGCGCGCCACCGCGGCGGCCACCGCTGTGCGATCGGTGACGTCCATGCGCAGCGCCGCCTTCTCGTCGATGTCGGCGGCATGCACCACGGCGCCGTGTTCGGCCAGGCACGCCGCGATGCGGGCGCCGACGCCGCGCGACGCGCCCGTGACAAGCGCGACGCGGCCTTTCAGGTTCAGGTCCATCAACGGGCATCCTCGAGGATCAGGTCGGAAGCCCTCTCGGCAATCATCACCACCGGCGCGTGCGTGTTACCCGAGACGAGCGTCGGCATGATCGAGCAGTCCACGACCCGCAGGCCGCTCAGGCCGCGCACACGCAACTGGTCGTCCACCACCGCCATCGGATCGGCCCCCATTTTGCAGGTTCCCGACGGATGGAAGATGGTCGCGCCATGGTTGCGCGCGAACTCGAGGAGATCCTCGTCCGACTGCACTGGCGCGCCGGGCCGGTATTCCTCGGCGACGTAGGGTTGGAGCGCGTTGGTCGCGGCAAGCGAGCGGGCCAGGCGAACCCCTGCCACGGCGCAGCGGCGATCGAGGTCCGCCGACAGGTAGTTCGGCTGCATCGACGGCGCCTCGAGCGCGTCGGCAGAACGGATGCGCACCGTGCCGCGCGATTCCGGTCGCAGCTGGCACACCGACATGGTGAAACCGGGCCAGGCATGCGGCTTCGCGCCGGCCAGTTCCGCCGAGAGGGTGGCGAAATGGAACTGCACGTCCGGCGTCGTCGATTCCGGCAGCGCGCGCGTGAACAGGCCGCCCTGGTTGATGCCGATGGCGAGTGGGCCCGTGCGGGTGAACAGCCACTGCGCCCCGATCAGAATTTTTCGATGCAGGAACCGCAGGTCGTCGTTGGTCGTGATCGGCTTCGTGCACTTGTACATGACGCGCAGCTGCAGGTGATCCTGGAGGTTCTCGCCGACCCCCTGCAGGTTCTTGACCACCGGAATGCCGAACGACTGCAGCAGCGGACCGGGCCCGACGCCCGACAGCTGGAGCAGTTGCGGGCTTTGCAGCGCGCCGGCGGAAAGGATGACTTCCCGGGCGGCTCTGGCTTGCCGTTGCACATTCCCCTGTCGGTACCGGACCCCGACCGCACGCGTGCCCTCGAAAACAACGCCTGTCGCGTGTGCGTCCGTTTCCACTTTCAGGTTCGACCGTCCTTCGACGGGCCGCAGGTAAGACGTGGCGCTGCTCGAGCGCCAGCCGTTTTTCGTGAACAGCTGGTAGTAGCCCGCGCCTTCCTGGTCGCCACCGTTGAAGTCGGATGTCGAGCGGATGCCGCGCTCACGCGCGGCGTCGATGATCGCCTCCATCAACTCGTGCTTCGCGCCGATGTCGGAGGTCGAGAACAGGCTGCGCTGGAAATACGGCAGAACGTCGTCCCAGCCCCACCCCTTGTTGCCCGCGGCGGCCCAGCGGTCGTAGTCCTCCCGCTGCCCACGGATGAAAATCAATCCGTTGATGGAGGAGGAGCCGCCTAAGCCGCGGCCGCGCGGCCAATAGACGCGCCGGTCGTTCATGTGCGGCTGCGGATCGGTGTGGAAGCCCCAGTTGTAGACCGGGTGGAACATGGTCTTGCCGTAGCCGATCGGCAGATGGATCCACAGCGAGCGATCGCGCGGCCCGGCCTCCAGCAGCAGCACGCGATGCCGCCCGTCCGCGCTCAGCCGGTTGGCGAGCACGCAGCCCGCCGAGCCGGCGCCAACAATAATGTAGTCCGCAGTGAAGTCCGCTTGCGATGCCGGCATGGACGCAGTTTCTCAGAATCTGGAACAGGCTGTTGCGTGGAATTTGAAAATCATACTGCCCGCGAAATCTTTACGGTATGCTAAACCCGTAATCCACTCGGGAGGGGGAAACCATGAATCGATTGTTTGCGATGTGCGGACTCGTCATTGCGATGTCCGCGTTTGCGCCGGGCGATGCGTCTGCGCAGAGTACCCGCATGCGGCTGCAGTCCGTGGTAGCGGCATCGGCGGACGAATTCAAGCTGTTGCAGGAATTCTCCAAGCGCGTCGACGCTATGACTAACGGCCGTCTGAAGATCGAAGTGCTTCCCGAGGGCGCGGTGGTGCCAACGGGCGAGGTGCTCGACGCGGTGGACAAGGGCCTGGTCGACTCCGGCTTTGCCTGGACGCACTACTGGACCGGCAAGCACCCGGCCGCGACGCTCTTCGGCTCGCCCTCGGCGGGTTCCGGCGTCGGCATGGACCAGATGGCATGGCTGTCGTGGTTCTTCCACGGCGGCGGCAAGGACCTGTACCGCGAGATGTGGGACCAGCACCTGAAGATGAACGTGGTCGGCTTCATGGTGCAGTCGGTGGGCCCCGAGGCGCTCGGCTGGTTCAAGGAGCCGCTGAAGAACCTCGACGACCTGAAGAAGCGCCGCTTCCGCACCCCGCCGGGCATCCCCGGCGCGATCTACAAGGAGATGGGTGTCCCGGCGGTATTCCTGCCCTACCCCGAGATCCTCCCCTCGGCCGAGCGCGGCGTGCTCGACGGCGCCGAGTGGTGCTGCCCGGTGACCGATCTCGCCCTCGGCTTCCATCGCGCGTTCAAGCACTACTACCTGCAGGGCTTGCACCAGAACGTGGTGAACGCGGACATCTACATCAACAAGACCTTCTGGAACAAGCTTCCCAAAGACGTGCAGGCGATTTTCGAGACCGCGTCGATGGCGTCCCTCATGGACACCATGGCCTACCGCATCCGGGCCAATACCCTGGCGCTGGCAGAACTTAAGTCGAAGCACGGCGTGCAGGTTCACGACACCCCACAGGACTACTTTGCGGCGTACACCGCGGCGGCTAAAAAGGTCTATGCCGAGAATGCGGGAAAGAACGCATTCTTCAAGAAGGTGCTTGATTCGCAGACCGCGTTCGCCAAGGACTCGGTGCCCTACTGGCTCAGCATCCAGAAACTGAACACGTCGGTCGCGGAGTCGCACCTGAAGGGCGGCAAGTAGCCCGC
>SXNB01000205.1 GCA_005777205.1 Burkholderiales bacterium
CCACACCACCAGCGGAAACTCGGCGTCATGGCGCCCCTCCAGCACTTCGCTCGCGGCGCGGGCAATGGCGCCGGACCTGGCTTCGTCCAGCAACCCGAGCGTGGCATTGGCCTGCGCCCCGGCACGCTTGATCCGCGCCAGGGCGAGGATCACCGGCCGGGGCATGCGGTCGCCGCCAATGCGGAAAAAGCGAAGGCTGCGCTCGGTCTGCGCGCCCCACAGGCGCTCGGCTGGCACATCGATGGGGCCGAAGGCGTCCTTCTCGATGCGAACGCCGCTCAATGCGGCGGCCCCGGCGGGGCCTACCGCTTCAGCGGGCTTTTGAGCATCCACGCATTGTTCTCGTCTGTGAACTCACGGCAGGTCGAACAGTAGCACTTCGGCCCCCGCTCCCCTCTCCAGCAAAATCTGCGCCACGTCGCGCGCCTTGAGCGCGTCGCCCGCTTCCAGCCGCTCGCCGTTCACCTCCAGCGCACCGCGCGCGACGTGCACGTACGCACGGCGGCCGGGCGCGAGGGTATGCGTGGCGCGCTCAGAGCCCTCGAGCAGCGCGGCGTAGACGCGCGCGTCTTGGTGCACCGTCACCGAAGCTTCCGCGCCGTCCGGCGAAGCGATCAGGCGCAAGCGACCGCGCTTGGCGGCGGCCTCGAAGTGCTTCTGCTCGTACGAGGGCGGAATCCCCGCCTGCGCGGGCTCGATCCAGATTTGCAGGAAATGCGTCGCGCCCGCTTTGTCGTGATTGAACTCGCTGTGCTGCACCCCGGTGCCCGCGCTCATGCGCTGCACGTCACCCGGCACGATGGCCGAGCCGTTGCCCATGGAGTCCTCGTGCGCCAGCGCGCCCTCGAGCACGTAGCTGATGATCTCCATGTCGTGATGGCTGTGCTTGCCGAAGCCGCTACCGGCGCGCACCCGGTCCTCGTTGATGACGCGCAGCGGCCCGAAGCCCATGTGCCGCGGGTCGTGGTAATCGGCGAAGGAAAAGCTGTGAAAGGACTTCAGCCAGCCGCGGTCGGCGTAGCCGCGCTCCGCGCCTCGGCGCAACTCGATCACCCTGGCTGCCCTTCGCCGCTGGTCTGCTGGCTGGCGATTTCCTGGTGCACCTTTACCATGTCGACGGATTTCGCCTGCGCCAAGACCTGTTCGAGCGCCTGGCCCGGCAGCGAGCCCGCCTGCTGGAACAGCACCACCTTCTCGCGGAAAACCATCAACGTCGGGATGGAGCGGATGTTGAACGCGCCGGCCAGTTCCTGCTGCTCATCGGTGTTCACCTTACCGAACACCACGTCCGCGTGCGCCTCGGCGGCCTTCTCGAACACCGGCGCGAAGCCCTTGCACGGGCCGCACCATGGCGCCCAGAAGTCCACGATGACGATCTGGTTATCCGTCACAGTCTGCTCGAAATTGTCGTTGGTGAGATCTACGGTGGCCATGACGGAACGTCCTAAGTGGGGGGAAATGCGGAGTGTATATTGGGCCGGAACATGCTGGTTCAACCCGACCCCGCCTACGTCGGCCGTTTCGCGCCTTCCCCAACCGGCCCCCTGCACTTCGGTTCATTCGTCGCGGCGCTCGCGAGCTGGCTCGATGCGCGGGCCACGGGCGGAAGATGGCTGCTGCGCATGGAGGATCTCGACCGGCCACGGGTTAAATCGGATGCCTCGGAGCGAATCCTGGCACAACTTGATTCGGCAGGACTGCATTGGGATGGAGAGGTTGTGTGGCAGAGCCGGCGGCTGGATCTTTATCGGGAGGCGCTGGAACGGCTGTCTTCGATGGAGGCCACGTATTGGTGCGCTTGTACGCGCAAAGAGATCGCGGATTCCGCGATAACCCCGGACGGTGCGGGCGTGTATGCGGGAACGTGTCGTGGGGGTTTCGCACGCGGAAAAAGCCCACGTGCGATCAGGGTAAGGACGAAGGCCGAAGCGACCTCGTTTGACGACCGGTTGCAGGGTCCGATGGAACAATCGGTCGAGCGCGAGGTCGGCGATTTCGTGGCGTTCCGCGCCGACGGCACTTTCGCCTACCAGCTCGCCGTGGTCGTAGATGACGCGGAACAGGGCATCACCGACGTGGTGCGCGGCGCCGACCTGATCGATTCCACGCCGCGGCAGATCCACCTGCAGCGTCTGCTCGGGTTGCCGACGCCGCGCTACCTTCATGTGCCGGTGGCAGTGACCGCCGCCGGGGAAAAGCTGTCCAAGCAGAAGGACGCGGCCGAAGGTTCTTCTCGCGACCTGCGCGCGGCGCTCGCATTTCTCGGCCACGCCGTGCCCGCCGACGTTGCCGACGGTGAATTGCTCGAATGGGCGCAAGGTGCCTGGAAACCCGGCGCGATCCCGCGCGCGCGGACGATCAGCGTGGACGCTGCGGCACGATCACCGTAAGCAGCGATCCCAGCACCAGCGCGAGCGCGGCGAACTCCGGCCACCCGGGACGTTCACCAAGGATCAGCGCGCCGCTCAGCACGCCGACGATCGGGATCATGAGCATGCTAAGGGAGAACACCGTCACCGACATGGCGGTGGAGAGCTTGATCCACGCCCAGTGCGCCCAGCCGAAAACAATGATGGCGTTGAACGCCAGCCCCGCCCACGCCGGACCGCTGATGGAGGCCAGGTGGCGCGGGTCCTCGATCAGGAAGGTGCCAAGGTGTATCGGGATGCCCCCCGCCACCATCAGCCAGGCGGTGAAGGTTCCCACCGGCACGGGCACCGGCATCTTCTTCTGCAGCACGGTGCCAATGGCCCAGGCCCAGGCCGCGCCCAGCATGAGCAGCGCGCCCAGCGGCGCGCTGCGCAGGAGCGCGATCTCCTCGAGTATGAGCAGCGCCATCCCAGCCATGCCGAACGCGAGGCCGAACAGCTTGCGCCCGGTGATGCGCTCGCCCAGGACCAGTACCGAGAGCGGGATCGCCCAGGCCGGCATGGTGTAGGCGATGATGGCGGCGCGGCCCGAATGCATCAGCCCCAGGCCGAAGACCACCAACAGGTTCCACAGCGTGATGTTGAAGAACGCGATCAGCGCGAGCCGGGGCCACGCCGCGCGCGGGATCGTCAGCGCCTGCCCGGTGGCGCGCAGGTAGCCGAACAGGAGCAGGGCCCCGGAGACCAGGCAAACGGTGCGGAAGGTCAAGGGCTGGACCTCGGTGATCGCGACCTTCATCGCGGTCCAGTTGAAGCCCCAGATCAGCGTCAGGCCGGCGAGCATCAACCAGAGCGAGCGCGGGACGTGGTCCGAGTGGGTTGTCTGGTGTGTCGCCATTGGGGAAGCGGCGTTCTAGCCGCCCGCCCCTTCGGCGTCAAATTCTTTGCCGTTTCAAACGCCGGGCACCCCATCGTGAGACCGACCGCCTGAGATTTGTGCGATACATCAAGCATTTATGCTGCGATGCAATAAAACATTGACATTCAATGGCTACGGCGTTAAATTGATGTTGCTGCAGCGCACAAGTCGCCCTAAAAGATTGCCCCCCAACCCCCTTTCAGGAGATAGATCATGTATGTAACGTCCGAACAAATCCAGGCCACCGGCAAGGCCAGCATCGATTCCTTCCTCTCGCTCTACACCGCCCAGTTCACGGCGATCGAGAAACTGGCGAACCTGAACGCGAACGCGGTCAAGTCCGCCTTCGAGGACAGCGTCGCCAACGCCCGCTCGC
>SXNB01000002.1 GCA_005777205.1 Burkholderiales bacterium
GCACGCAGTACCGCTCGGCGATCTATGCCCACGGCGAAGCGCAGCTCGAGGCGGCGCTCGCCTCAAAGGAAGCTTACGCCAGGGCGCTGGCGAAATCAGGCCGCGGCGATATCAGCACCGAGATTCGAGCCGCGCCCGCGTTCTACTACGCGGAGGAGGACCACCAGCAGTACCTCAGCAAGAACCCGAACGGCTACTGCGGGCTGGGCGGCACCGGCGTGTCCTGCCCGGTGGGAGTGCTCGCGAAAGCCTGAGCGAGCGTCATGCGCCTCGACAAGTGGCTTTGGGCGGCGCGCTTCTTCAAGACGCGCGGCCTGGCCCAGCAGGCGATCGCGGGTGGTCGCGTGAAGTTGAATGGCGACCGGGTGAAGCCGGCGCACGCGGTGAGGGCGGGCGACGCGATCCTGGTGCGGATCGAGGAAATCGAATGGGCTGTCACGGTGCGAGGTTTGTCCGAGCGCCGCGGTCCAGCCGCGGAAGCCCGCAAGCTCTATGAGGAAAGCACCGCGGGCCAGGCCGCGCGGCAGAAGGCGATGGATCAGCGGCGCTGGGGAACGGAGCCCGCCGCCGGCCTCAAGGGCCGGCCGACCAAGCGCGACCGGCGCCTACTGGAGCAATTCTCGGGCCGCGAACCGGATCCGGTCGACTAGGCCCGGCCCCGTCGCCGGCACCTCCATTCCGACCGGTTCCGGCGCGCGCCGGATGAGCGCCGGCAGCACGTTCAGCTTCGGCGCGTTGTCCCGCCGCATCAGTTCCCATAGACCGTAAGACAGGGGCGAGAAGTGCGCCAGGTCGCACAGGTGGCTTGCCAGCCGTGCGAGCGGCCCGGGAACCTGGACCACCAGCGCGGGCCTCAGGCCCTCCGCGCAGCGCAGGGCTGCCAAGTGCTCGGCCATGGTGCGCCGGGCGCCGCCGCCCAGTTCCACTTCCCGCCAGCCGTCGGCGCCGCTTTTCTCGCACAGGACCGCAATCGCGTCCCCGAGGTCGCGCACCGTCAGCGCCGAGATCTGGCCCGCGGCGTCCCGGGGGATGAAGTGCAGCGGCCAGCGCGCCGCGAGGCGCAGCCAGTGCGCGCCGAAGCCGCCTTCGCCGTCCAGCAGGGAAGGGCGCACGATGCTCCAGTCGGCCCTGCTTGCCATGATGGCGTGCTCGCCGGCTAGCTTCGAACGTAAAAAACCGCTCCGCGAAAGTTCCGTAAGACCAAGCACGGAGAGGTGGATTAAACGAATGGACTTGCGCGCGCAGGCCTCGGCCAGCGCGAGCGGGGCGCGGTAGTGGACGCGCTCGTAGGTCTCGAAGCCGCGCTCGCGCAGGATGCCCACCGCGTTCACCACGCAGTCGATGCCGCGAAGCAGGTCGTTCCAGGCCGAAGGGGCGGTGAGCCAGTCCAGGTGCGCCTCGCGGCGCTCGTGCAGGAACAGTTCGACCGGCAGCCGCCGGGCGCAGCGGTCAGGGTCGCGTGACCCGAGGATGACGGTGTGGCCGCGCGCCTGCAGGGACAGCGCCGCGTGCCGCCCGACGAAGCCGGCGCCACCGAGGATGAGGACTTTCATGGTTAGTCCTTTCTGTTATTTCTGTCTTTACAAAATTTTATGACACGACTATCCTTATTGTCAAGCAGGTAATAAATCCATGGCCCCCGACTCCGGCATTACCGAGCGCTTCGTCCTGCACTGGGGCGAGATGGCCGCGCGCTGGGGTGTCAACCGTACCGTGGCCCAGATCCACGCCCTCCTGTTCCTGGCCGGGCGGCCGCTCAACGCCGAGGACATCGCTGCGCAGCTGCAGGTTGCGCGCTCGAACGTGAGTACGTCCTTGCGCGAGCTGCAGAACTGGGACTTGGTGAAGGTGGTGCACCAGATGGGCGACCGGCGCGACCATTTCGAGACCCTGCAGGACCCCTGGCTGCTGCTGCGCGTCATCGTACGGGAGAGGAAGGAGCGGGAATTCGACCCCACCGTGGCCTTCCTGCGCGAGTGCACGGACAGCCCGGCGATATCCCGCGAGGATCCGGCGACGCAGAAGCGCCTGCGCGAAACCCTGGCGCTAATGGAATCGCTCTCGAGCTGGGCCGACCAGATGCTCGGCATGGACAACTCGGTGCTCAAGCGCCTGGCTAAGCTGGGCGCGAAGGTGCAGGCTTTCCTGAAGGCAGCCTAGGAGGAACCGTGAATACGACGCAGAAGTTCTGCGTGTCCCTGAAGGTGTACTACGACAAGTCCTGCCTGCTGTGCGCCACGGAGATCGGCGCGCTGCAGGAACTGGACTGGCGTGATCGGCTGGAACGGGTGGATTGTTCGGCCGCCGGGTTCGAGGACCGCGCCGCAGCCGGGGAGGGGGCACCCGCGAGGCCATGATGACCCGCCTGCATGCGCGCGACCCGGAGGAACGGTGGAAGGGGCTGGACGCCTTCGAGACGGTGTATGCGGCGGGCGGGGCCGGACCGCGCTTCCCGGCTGTGGACGCATCCGGGGTTGCGGCGGCTGCTCGACCGGATCTACCCGTGGATCGCCCGTTATCGCCAGCCCTTGTCGCACTTTGGGGCTGCACCGCCTTGTCGGTTCCCTGATCCGCGCGGGCGCTGGGGGGCTCCGAATGTAGTTGATCGGTTACATCGGGCCCGGCTTCAGGCCGCCTTCATCTTCGCCGGCCCCGCCTTCGAGATCAGCTCGCGCAGCACGGAGGGCAGGATGCCGCCGTGCTTGTCGTAGTCGACCTCGATCGCGGTGTCGATGCGCGACTTCACCTTGATGGCCCGCGTCGAGCCGTCCTTGCGCATCAGGGTCAGCGTCAGCTCCTGCTGCGGGCGGATGTCATCCAGCCCGGAGATGGAGACGGTTTCCTCGCCCGTGATGCCGAGCGACGCGGCGCTGTCCGAACCGGTGAACTGCAGCGGCAGCACGCCCATGCCC
>SXNB01000206.1 GCA_005777205.1 Burkholderiales bacterium
CTTGCGTAGAAGCTGGCGTAAATCATCGGCATCAACGCGAGCAGGAACGTCGCGATGGCCGCCATCAACTGCCCCGGCTTCAGGCCGGGGACAACCAGGTTCAGGAGGCTCATGAACAACACCGGGACCAGGAAGAGGACTACGGCCATCGCGATGCCGTAGCCGGCAAACGCACGCCAGTTCAACAGGCACGAAAAGTAGCTGAAGAAAAGGGCCTTCGCGACCCCGGTGTCGTGCCAGGCCACCAGGACCGGCGCAAACCAGAACAGCAACACCACCTGGGCATAGGTCGCCAGCATCACGGCCAGCACGAAAAGCGCCTGCGACATCACCTCCGGATCCCGCGTGGCCATCCAGCGTTCGAGCGCGCCACCTTCGACGCTGCGGGTGACCAGCAGCACCAGCAGCATCAGCGCGAGGTGCACCACGCCAAGGATCAACTGCCGCTGGAACCCGCTCCTGAATCCCGAGAACAGCTCAGCCGCAGAGGGCGGCTCGCCCGCCGCGCATTTCCGGCTCAAGGCCATGAAGCCGACCGAGATCGCGGGAACCAGCAGCACGACTACCGCCTGCAGGTACTGGAGCGCCGAGGTACCGAGAATGACCAGCCAGTAGCCGAGCATCACCGACAACCAGGTCATCGGCGCCACGCGGTACAGGCGCCAACCTTCGCGCAGCCAGGCCGCGCCGCGCGAGAAGGGGACGACAGCCGCCTTCATGCCGACTCCGTTACCAGCCACGGGGGCGCCGCGTCCGAGGCACGCATCGCGACGATGGCGCGGAAATGCTCAGGGTCGTGCACTCGAACCAGCTCGCCCGGGCGCGGCAGGTGGAAATCGTGCAACCGCGAGATCCAGAAGCGCAGCGCCGCGGCGCGCAGCAACCGGGGCCAGGCGCCGGCCTCCGCCGGCGTCAGAGGACGCTGCGCGTGGTAGGCGCCCAGCAACGCCCGCACCCGCGGCCCGTCGAGGCGCGGATCGGCCGCCGGGTCGACAAGGCACCAGTCGTTGGCGCACACCGCGAGGTCGTACAGCAGGCAGTCGACGCCGGCGAAGTAGAAGTCGATCACGCCGCAGAGGCGTCCCGTCTCGAACAACGTGTTGTCGCGGAACAGGTCCGCGTGCACCAGCCCGCGCGACAGGTCCGGGTAGCGTTGGCCTGCCTGGGCCGCCAGTTCGCTCTCGAGAAGTCGGCGCTCGCCAGCGTCGAGGAAGGGCTGCAGCTCGCGCGCGGCGCCGCGCTGCCAGCGCGGTCCGCGCGGGTTCTCGAGGTAGGCGGCGTAGGAACGGCCGGCGAGGTGCATTTGCGCGAGCAGCGCGCCCAGCGCGGCGCATTCAGCCGTGCCGGTGCGCTCCAGCGACCGCCCCGGCAGCCGCGTGACCAGCGCGGCGGGCTTGCCGTTCAGCTCCGAAAGGAACTGGTCCGAGTGGTTCGCCACCGGCGCCGGGCAGGGCACGCCGTGGCGCGCCAGGTGCGCCATCAGGTCCAGGTAGAAGGGGATCTCTGCCGTCGGCAGGCGCTCGAACAGCGTGAGCACGTAGCGGCCCTGGCCGGTGGTGACGAAGTAGTTGGTGTTCTCGATCCCGGACTCGATTGGCTCCAGCGCCGCGAGCTCGCCGACCGAGTAGCCCTTCAGCCAGCCGGCAAGCTGGGCTTCGGAGACAGGGGTATAGACCGACAAATCAGTCGAAGGTCCTGATTGTCCACATCGGCACGCGAACCCCTTGGTCCAGCGAATCGCGCCGCATCCAGTTGCCGCTGCCGGTGGTGTCGACCAGGAAGTAGGGCACGCCGTGGCTGGGGGTGACCTTGAGCATGATGACGCGGCCGTTCTGGCGCATTTCTTCGACGCGGTCGCCATCGGCCGGCGCAATGCGGATGCGCGGCTCGTCCGCGCCGGCATCCCGGATACCCGGGGGGGCCGGTGGCTCGGGCAGGGGTTCCAGCTTCGGTGGCTGCTGCGCGAACGCGAACGCGGCAGCACCAAGGAGCAGTGTGAACAGCAGGCGGCGCATGGAAATCATTCTACCAGAGGGCCTCCGGGGAACCCTGCCGGCCTTCAGAGGTTGAGCAGGATATCGCGCTCCGCGGCCGAGGGCTCGAAGCCGCGCTTCTCGTAGTAGGCGAAGATCGCCTCCACCACCTGGCGCGGCTCATCGATCACCTGCAGCAGGTCGAGATCCCCCGGGCTGATCATGCCCTCGGCCATCAGGCGTTCCCTAAACCAGCCGAGCAGCCCGCGCCAGAACGGCTCGTGCATCAGGATGATGGGCATGCGGCGGGTCTTGCCGGTCTGCACCAGCGTCAGCGCCTCGAACAGTTCGTCCAGCGTGCCGAAGCCCCCGGGCAGTACGACGTAGGCGGTGGCGAACTTGACGAACATCACCTTGCGCACGAAGAAGTGCTTGAAGCTGAGGCTGATGTCCTGGTACTCGTTGGCGACCTGCTCGTGAGGCAGCTGGATGTTGAGCCCGACCGCCGGCGAGCGGCCGTGGAAGGCACCCTTGTTGGCCGCCTTCATGACGCCGGGGCCGCCGCCGGAGATGACCGCGAAGCCGGCGTCCGAGAGCAGGCGTGAGGTCTCCTCGGCGAGCCCGAAGGTGCGCGAGTTCTCCGCCGCGCGCGCGCTGCCGAACACCGACACCGCGGGCCGGATGCCCGCCAGGCGCTCGGTCGGCTCGACGAACTCTGCCATAATGCCGAACACTCGCCAGGCCTCCCGCGCGGAGGCGCCCGCAGCAGCGGCACCCGGAAGCTTTTCTTTCTTTTTCATCGTCTCGGAAGGATGTCGGAAACCGGCACGGAAAAGACTCTGCTGCTCGTCGACGGCTCGTCGTACCTCTACCGGGCCTTCCACGCGCTGCCAGAGTTGAAGAACCCGCGCGGGGAGCCGACCGGCGCCGTCTACGGCGTGGTCGCCATGCTACGGCGGCTGGCGGCCGACTACAAGGCGGATGCGCGCGCCTGTGTGTTCGACGCCCGCGGCAAAACCTTCCGCGAGGACGAGTACCCGGCGTACAAGGCCAACCGTCCCTCGATGCCCGAGGACCTCGCGGCGCAGATCGAGCCCATCAAGGAAGTGGTGGCGGCGCTCGGCTGGCCGGTGCTCTCGGTCGGAGGCGTCGAGGCTGACGACGTCATCGCCACGCTCGCCGAGCAGGCAAGTGCACAGGGCTGGCGCTGCGTCATCTCCACCGGCGACAAGGATCTCGCGCAACTGGTGGACGCAAACGTGACGCTGGTCAACACCATGTCCAACGAGACGCTCGACCCGCCGGGTGTGCTCGCCAAGTTTGGCGTGCCGCCGGAGCGGATCGTGGACTACCTCTCGCTCACCGGCGACGCGGTGGACAACGTGCCGGGCGTAGAGAAGGTCGGACCGAAGACAGCGGTGAAATGGATCACGCAATACGGCTCGCTGGACCAGGTGATGGCGAACGCTGCGGCGATCGGCGGCGTGGTCGGCGAGAACCTGCGCAAGGCGCTCGACTGGCTGCCCAAGGGCCGCCAGTTGCTGACGGTGAAACGCGACGTACCGCTGCCCTTCAGCATCGCCCAACTCGCCACCCACGCCGGCGACGATGCCAGGCTGCGAGAGCAGTTCGCGTCGTTCGGATTCAAGAGCTGGCTGCGCGAGCTGGAAGGCGAGGCCCCCGAGAAGCCGCGCGCCCGGACCTTCGCGCCTGCTCCTGCGGATCCTGCCGCGCCGCCAGCCGAGGCGCCACGCCGGCGCTACGCGATGGTCGAGGGCGAGCAAGGGCTCGACGCGCTTGCGAACGCGCTCGAGGCTGCGGACCTGGTCGGCTTCGACACCGAGACCACCGGCCTGGATCCGATGGCCGCGCGCCTCGTCGGCATGTCCTTCGCCTTCGGCGACACCGCCTGGTACTTGCCGCTGGAGCATGCCTATCCGGACGCGCCAATCCAGGTCGGCACCGCGAAGGCGCTGGCGCGCCTGAAGCCGTGGCTGGAGCGTGATCGGCACAGGAAGGTCGGGCAGAACCTGAAGTACGACGCGCACGTGCTGCTCAACCACGGCGTGCGCCTCGGCGGCATCGCGTACGACACCCTGCTCGAGTCCTACGTTCTGGAAGTGCACGAGCGCCACGACATGGATTCGCTCGCGCTGCGCCACCTGGGCTGGAAGACCATCACCTACGACGAGGTCACCGGCAAGGGCGCGGCGCGTATCCCGTTCTCATCGGTGGAGGTTGGTCGCGCCACCGAATACGCCGCCGAGGACGCCGATTGCGCGCTCGCGCTGCACCAAGCCTTGGCGGCGAAGTTCGAATCTGATCCGAAGCTGGCGCGGGTCTACAGCGAGATCGAGCTGCCAGTGATGCCGGTGCTGCTGACGATGGAGCGCAACGGCGTGCTGCTCGATGCCACACGCCTGGAGCGCCAGAGCCACGAATTGGGCAAATCCATGCTGGAGCTGGAGCAAAAAGCCTATGCCTCGGCGGGGCAGCCCTTCAACCTCAACTCGCCCAAGCAGATCCAGGAGATCCTGTTCGGGCGCCTCGGGCTGCCGGTGAAGAAGAAAACACCCTCTGGCCAACCCTCCACCGACGAGGACGTGCTCACCGAACTCGCGCTGGACTACCCGTTGCCCAAGCTGCTGATCGAGTACCGCGGCGTGGCGAAGCTCAAGTCCACCTATACCGACAAGCTGCCGCGGATGGTCAACCCGCGGACCGGGCGCGTGCACACCACCTACTCGCAGGCGGTGGCGGTCACGGGGCGGCTCGCCTCGAACGACCCCAACCTGCAGAACATTCCCATCCGCACCGCCGAGGGCCGCCGTAGACATGCATCTTGTTGTCCGCTTGGACCACTGGCTAGTGGTTCTCTCGATCTTGCCGCAAGGTGAGCGGCAGGGTTTCGGACACTAATTCGTGAATTATCCCCGTTGTTTGCCAGCCTGACTCTAGAGCCC
>SXNB01000029.1 GCA_005777205.1 Burkholderiales bacterium
CAGCCTGCGGGACCTGAATGCGCGAAGCGCGGCGCATGGCGAGGCGACCATCGACATCGGCCTGCACAGCGGGCCGGTGGTCGCAGGCTTCATCGGTTCGCCGGAGTTCGGCACCAAGCCCATGGGCGCGGTGCCGCTGTGGGCGGTTCGTTGCGCCTAGCGGTCCAGCGCCAGCGCCTCCGCGGTACCGAATACCCAGTTCCCGCTCAGGGAGGAGGGGAGGACAGCGGCGAACAGCCGCGGGCGGAGCTTGCGCACCGCGGCGCCGGCCTGAAGCGCGCGGCTGGCGAAGCCTTCCGGATCCTCGCATTCCAGCGCATAGCCCGCGAGCGCCGGCGCCACGGGCACCTCGTCGCCGAAGAGTCGCTCCCATTCTGCGCGCCTGCCTACCAGCACGTCGCCGCGATCGGTCCTGAGATGCACGAAGCGGCCGGCGGGCCGGGGCAGCAGCGCCGCGAAATGTGCCCAGCGTGCAGCGACGGTGACCGGGTCGTCGGCAACCACGAACAGGCAGGCGAGCTTGCGCACGCCGTTCGCGTGCCCCATCCAGCGCGGGTGCCAGATCACTTCGGGGCTCAGGTGCTCGACGAACTGCACCCGTCCTTCGGGCATCGTTTCCGGCGCGCAGCGGATCACCTTGAAGCGTGCCCGTCCGGTCTCGGTCTTGCGGCTCAGTTCCACGAGCGGCAGCGGCGCGAAGCCGTGCGTGGCTAGGCGGGCGAGGTCCTCGTCCGCGGCTGGCGTGCCGAAGCAGGCAAGGTGGACGCCGCAATAGCGTGCCATCGCCGAGCGCAGTTTGGCTGCATTGGGCGTGTCCATCGTGGGCGCGAGGAACTCCAGGTAGCCCTGCGGCAGCATCACGGTCACGTTGGAGGTTCCGGCGGGGCCGTCCCGGGTCGCCTGCGCGGACTCTGGCGTCACCGCGAAGCCCATCGCCTGCAGCGCGCTGCTGGCGGCCGCGAGGTCTGGGACGAAATGCGCGACATGGTCGAGCACGAGCTCGCCGGGAGCGGGGACGGGTTTTTCCACGTCCTATAATAGCTGCATGAACAAGCCGGTTAAAACCAGCGCGACCACCATGACCGGCGCCGAGGCAACGGTCGAGATGCTTCAGGCACATGGCGTCGAGGTGATCTTCGGCCTGTGCGGCGACACCAGCCTGCCGTTCTACGACGCGCTCGCGCGCCAGCCGCATGGCATGCGCCATGTGCTCACGCGCGACGAACGCCACGCGGCCTACATGGCCGATGGCTACGCCCGCGTCACGGGCAAGGTTGGCGTCTGCGAAGGCCCTTCGGGTGGCGGCGCCACCTATATCCTGCCCGGGCTGGTGGAGGCGAATGAATCCTCTGTGCCGGTGCTGGCGATCAACTCCGACGTCTCGGTGACCTCGCGCGGCCGCTTCACGCTGACCGAACTGGACCAGGGCGCGCTCATGAAGCCGCTCACGAAGTGGAACGCAGTGATCGACCGCTCGCAGGACATTCCGCGCACGTTCCGCGCCGCGTTCAACGCGATGACCACCGGCCGTCCCGGCTCGGCGCACATCGCGCTGCCCTTCGACGTGCAGAACGGCCCGGTGGAGCGCATCGACATCTGGGCCGACCCGAGCCTGGGGCAGAGTCCCGCGCGCCGGAGCGCGCCCGATCCCTTCCACGTCGAGTTAGCGGCGAAACTGCTGCGTGCGGCGAAGAAGCCGGTGTTCATCTGCGGTGGCGGCGTGGTGATGTCCGGCGCGGAGGGCGAACTCGCGGAACTGGCCATGAAGCTGTCCGCGCCGGTAGCGACCACTGTCAGCGGGCAGGGCGCCATCGCCGACGATCATCCGCTGGCGGTGGGCGTGGTCGGTTCCAACGGCGGCACGCTGGAAACCCGCGCGATCGTGGACGCGGCAGACTTGGTGTTCTTCATTACCTGCCGCGCCGGGTCGGTGACCACGGAGCGCTGGCGCCATCCGGCACCAGGCAAAACGCGCGTGCTGCACCTGGACGTGGACCCGAAGGCCATCGGCGCCAACTACAAAGTGGACGTGCCGCTGGTCGCTGATGCGAAGCTGGCGCTGGCGGCACTGAACGAGGCGCTTGATGGCGTGAGGCGCCCGCTCGAGGTGGGCGCCGTGAAGAAAGCCCGCGAGGCGAAGTTCGCCAAGTTCGACCTGCTTGCCCAGTCAAGCGACGCGCCCATCAAGCCCGAGCGCGTGGTGGCGGAAATGGCGCGGGTGCTCGATGCCGACGCCATCGTGGTGCTGGATCCGGGCACGCCCTGCCCGTATTTTTCCGCGTTCTACCCGATCCGCGGCACCGGCAAGCGAGTGTTCTCGAACCGCGCGCATGGCGCGCTGGGCTACTCGATGGCCGCGGCCATCGGCGCCCACGTCGGCCGCCCCGCGGTGAAGACGGTGGCCGTGATGGGCGATGGCAGCTTCGGCATGTGCGCCGGCGAACTGGAAACTGCGGCGCGGCTGAAGCTGCCGGTGACCTTCGTCGTGATCGCCAACGCGGTCTACGGCTGGATCAAGGCCGGGCAGAAGACCGGCTATCAGGGACGCTATTTCTCGGTGGATTTCGGCGTCACCGACCATGCAAAGGTCGCCGAGGCCTTTGGCGTCAAGGCCTGGCGCGTGACGGATGCGGAGAAGCTGCCGGCCACCCTGAAGGCGGCGTTTGCGCATGGCGGGCCCACGCTGGTGGACATCGTCTCCCAGCCGCTGCAGGAGGCGAAGGCGCCGGTGTCGGAGTGGGTGGCATGAGCAGCGGCCACGACCACGACCACGATCACGATCACGACCATCACCACGACGACGATGCCATCACCTTCCGCGTCCGCGCGCTGGAGCGGATCGCGACCGAGAAGGGGCTCGTCGACCCGAAGGCGCTCGATGAGCTGATCGAGACTTACCAGCACCGCGTCGGGCCGCGCAACGGGGCGCGCGTAGTGGCCAGGGCCTGGACCGATCCGGCTTACCGGGAACTGCTGCTGCGCGACGCGACCACGGCGGTCGCGGACATGGGCTACGTTGGCCGCCAGAGCGAGCACCTGGTGGCGCTGGAAAATACGCCGAAAGTGCACAACATGGTCGTGTGTACCCTGTGCTC
>SXNB01000207.1 GCA_005777205.1 Burkholderiales bacterium
AAGCAGATGAACGAGGTCAAGTTCGACGGCTTCGGCTTCGCCGTGGACTGGATGAGGAAGGACCTGGGCATCTGCCTAGAGGAGGCGAAGAAGAACGGCGCCCGGCTGCCGGTCACCGCGCTGGTGGACCAGTATTACGCGCAAGTGCAGGCACGCGGCGGCTCGCGCTGGGATACCTCGTCGCTGATGAACCTGCTGGCGAAGGACTAGCCGGCCCCGGCGCGCCATGCCTCCGGTCCGGGCGGGCGACTCGCCGGTCGCCGCGGCGATGAGCGCCGGTGATGCGTTCGACGCCATCGCCCGCTGCTGCCTAGCGCACTAAGAGGCCAATCGCGCCGGATGCCGCGCGAGTTTGGACCCGCGCGCGACTGGGATGTCTTCCTCGGGTCCACTCTCGGTCCCGCGCTGGCCGCGGTATCGGAGGATCGCGGCCGCGTCGCCCTGGCGCGACGCGGTAAGGGCCTGGCCCTGGGTGGCGCCAACGATTGCGCCGTTGCGGATGCGCTGCTGCGGCAACTGGGGGTGGCCCAGGGTCCGCCATCGCGCGGCGCAACGCCGCCAAGCTCGCAGGTCACCGCAGGGAACTGCGCAGCGCCTGGAGGGCGTTCAGGGACGCCGGGAACCCCTGGGAATGAAGTACGCTTCACGCATGGAGTGCTCGGCATGGAACTGATCCTCTGGCGGCACGCGGAGGCGCACGACGGCTCGCCCGACGCCGAGCGCAAGCTGACGGCGAAAGGCAAGCGCCACGCGAAGCGGGTGGCGAACTGGCTGCGCAAGCGCCTGCCGAAAGGGGTCCGGATCGTGGCGAGTCCCGCCGCGCGCACCCAGCGCACGGCGCGGGAGCTGTCGCGGCGCTTCGAGACCGTGGCCGAAGTCGGGCTCTCCGCGCGCGCCGAGGGCCTGCTGAAGGCCGCGGGCTGGCCCGACGCAGGCGACACCACGGTGGTCATCGTCGGCCACCAGCCGACGCTCGGTGAAGCGGCCGCGCTCGCCCTCACCGGCCGGGCCGCGCCCTGGAGTCTGCAGAAAGGCGCGCTGATCTGGATCAAATCCTCCGATGACGGGGATGTCATCCTGATCGCTGCCATCTCACCCGATCTCGCCTAGAAGGAGCCCCCGCGATGTTCGATTCCGCCAATCTGGAACACAAAGTCTCCAAGGCCGCCTACGCGCGCGAGGAACCCAAGCTGCGCCGCTCGCTGCTGGACGCGCAGTACGAGTTGATCAAGGACGGCCGCTTCCCGGTGCTGGTCCTAATCGCTGGGGTCGAAGGCACCGGCAAGAGCGAAACCGCGAACCTGTTCAGCGAATGGATGGACGCGCGACACCTCCATACCCACGCCTTCCCCGATCCCTCGGACGAGGAGCGCGAGCGCCCGCCGATGTGGCGCTACTGGCGCGCGCTGCCGCCGCGCGGACGGGTCGGCGTGTTCTTCGGCGCCTGGCACACGCACCCGATCATCAACCGCGTACTGGGCATCTCGGGCCCGGCCGAGTTCGGCCGCAGCGTGGACCGCATCCTGCGCCACGAGCGCATGCTGTGCGACGAGGGCGTGCTGCTGCTCAAGTACTGGTTCCACCTGTCCGAGAAGCAGCAGAAACGCCGCTTGCACGAGCTCGAGAGCGACCCGGTCACGCGCTGGCGCGTCACGCCGCTCGAATGGAAATACTTCAAGCTCTACGGCAAGTTCATGAAAGTGTGCGAGCCCTTCCTGCACCGCACCTCCACCGGCGAGGCGCCGTGGATCATCGTCCCAGGTGCGGACAAGCGCTACCGGTCGCTCGCCGTCGGCCGGCACATGCTGGCGGCGATCCGCGAACGACTGGAGGACAAGCCGGCGAAGAAGCAGCCCGACCGCAACCCGCCGCTGCTGGACACACCGGACAACCTGAACGTGATCCGCGCGCTCAAGCTCGACCAGCCGATGACGCGGCCCGAGTACGACAAGGCGCTGGAGAAATGGCAGGGCCGGCTGAGCGTGCTGACGCGCCACCCGAGCTTCAGGAAATATTCGGTGGTCGCGGTATTCGAAGGCAACGACGCCGCAGGTAAGGGCGGCGCCATCCGCCGCCTGACGCGCGCGCTGGACGCCCGCGTCTACCGCACCCTCTCGGTGGCGGCCCCGACCGAGGAGGAACGCGCCCAGCCCTACCTGTGGCGCTTCTGGCGCCACCTCCCGCGGCGCGGCCGCGTCCTGATCTTCGACCGCTCCTGGTACGGGCGCGTGCTGGTGGAGCGCGTCGAGGGCTTCTGTCCGGAATCGGACTGGATGCGCGCCTACGGCGAGATCAGCGAGTTCGAGAAGCAGCTGCTGGACAACCGCGTGGTGCTGGTCAAGTTCTGGCTCGCGGTGAGCAAGGACGAGCAGCTGCGCCGCTTCAAGGACCGCGAGAAGATTTCCTTCAAGCAGTTCAAGATCACCGAGGAAGACTGGCGCAACCGGAAGAAGTGGGACAAGTACGAGTCCGCGATCTGCGACATGGTGGAGCGCACCTCGTCCACCTCCGCGCCCTGGACCCTGGTCGAGGCAAACAACAAGTTGCACGCCCGGGTCAAGGTGTTAAAGACGGTGGTGAAGGCAATCGAGAAGGCACTGGGTTAGCAGCGGGGCCGCTGGAGGCCTGTAATGTAACCGATCGGTTACATTTACCCTGACGCCACGCTAGCGGGTGCCGTCCTGCTTCAGTCGCTGCAGTTTCCACGTCGCCAACGGCCCCAGCAGCGCGCCGACCCCGAGCATCGTCCACGCCACACCCCACGCGAACGGATCGGCGCTGGACTTTCCGCCCCCGGCAAGGTCAAGCGTCCAACCGAACAGCACCGGACTCACCACGCCCACGCCGAAGCCCACCACCGAGCGCATCGCGTACGCGACACCAAGGTAATGCGGCGGCACGGCCTCGGCCAGCACCGTGGAGTGAGTAGACGAATCGGCGATGCCGGCGAAGTTGTACAGGCACGCCACCACCACCAGCAACCACACCGGCAGTGCCATCATCCAGCCAATGGACAGCGACAGCGCCAGGCTCACCGAGGACCACAGCAGGATGGTCTGCGTGCGTCCCCAGCGATCCGCCATTGTTCCGCCGACGATCGACCCCGCGATGTTGGCGACATAGGTCAGCGCGGACAAACCAATCGCCAGCGCCGCAGCCTCGGCGGTGCCGTACCCCTGCGCCACCAACGCGGCGGTGAGGAAGGCCGGCAGCCACGCCCACATCGCCAGCAACTCCCAGTTATGGAAGGTATAGCTCCAGATGGAGAGCATGCCGCGGCGGTTTTTCCAAACTGCTGGCATCGCCGCCAGCGGCGACTCGCCCGCGGGGCGAGGGTGGATGTGGTTCGCTGTCGAGCGCAGCAGCGCCGATGAGACCAGCCAGGCCAGCAACGGCATGACGGCGACCGCGGCCATCGCGCCGCGCCAGTCAGTGAACTGGAGCGCGAGGCCAATGACGCCGAGCGCGATCGCGTAGCCGGCGCTGGAGGCACCGATGAAGAAGCCAATGGCGCGGCCGCGGCGCTCGCGAGGAACGTTGTCGTTGAGCATCGCCACCACCGGCGTGTAGGCGCCGCCCTGGCACAGGCCCGTGAGCGCATGCAGCCACATCGCCGACCAGAAGCCCTCCGCATACAGCACGAAGAAGATCGGGGTGATCCAAGCCAAGAGCCCCGTGGCCAGGTGCGTGCGCTTGGCGCCGAAATGGTCGGCGAAGAAGCCGACAATGAAGAGCGAGGTCAGGTAACCCAGATGGTAGGCGGACTGCACCATGCCCGCCTCCTTGCCGGACAGGCCCCAGGCCGCCTGTGTCAGCGGCAGCACCGCGGCATAGGCGACAAACCAGGTCCCCACCAGGGCCCGGCTCGCGCACACGCCTGCGAGCCACGCGTTCGATCCGGGCGCGGCCGTCACCCGCACGGACCTTCGGCTGCACCCACGAGCTAGGCCGCGGGGTGCAGGCGCACGGAGAGCCGCCGGCGCCCGAACGGCTTGCCAAACTTCTGCCAGTGCCCGGGCAGCTGCACGCCGCAAAAGCCGCAGGCGCCGGTGTCGGTGACGTAGTGGGCGTAGATCTGGTGCCAGTCGCGTGCCACGAGCGCTTCCTCGCAGGACGGGCAATAGGGGGTGCCGCCGGCCTTGTCGTGCACGTTGCCGGTGTAGACGTACTTCAGCCCTGCCAGGGGCGCGATGTCGCGCGCCCGCTGCGGTGTACCCCTGGACGTGGCGACGATGTCGGTCATCTTTTAGTCGGGATGGAAGGCGGTGAAGTGCAGCGGCACCTCGAGGCCGAGGCGGTCGCGGACCCAGCGGCACTGGGCCTCGATCTCGGCGTTGGAGTCGTTCTTGCCGGGGATGAGCAGCAGGGTGATTTCGGTCCAGACCTCGGTCTTCTTCACCCGGTATTCCAGCGTGTCCAGCACCGGCTGCAGGTGGCCGCCGCAGCTCTGCCAGTAGAAATCCTCGGTGAAGCCCTTCGGGTCGACGTTGGCCGCGTCCATCTTGCGAAAGAACTCGACGCACGACTCGAAGCGCTCAATGCTGACCAGCAGATCGGCCAGTTCAAATTGCAGGGCCGTGGGATCTGCGGGGTAGAAGGCGCCCGCGACGGCAGCGGGGCGGACTTTGGCGTTGAGCTGCGCGCTCACAGCAGTTTCAGCAATCCCTTCAGTGCGTGGGCCACAGACTGGCGGCGCACGCTATCGCGGTCGCCGAAGAAATGCTGCGTTTCAATGCACATCTTACTCCCGCGCGCCCACGCGAAGCACACCGTGCCGACGGGCTTCGCCGCGCTGCCGCCGCCGGGCCCGGCAACGCCGGTGACCGACAGCGCCACGCCAGCGCCACTGCTGCGCAGCGCGCCCGAGGCCATCTCGCGCGCGACCTCCTCGCTGACCGCGCCGTGCCGCTCCAGGGTTTGCTCCGCGACCCCGAGTTCATCGCGCTTGGCGGCATTCGAATAGGTGACCCAGCCGCGCTCGAACCAGTCCGACGAGCCGGCGATGGCGGTTATCGCCTGCGCCACCCAGCCGCCAGTACAGGATTCCGCCGTAGCCAGCCGCTCGCCCGCTGTCTTCAGCGCCTGCCCGGCCCGCGCCGCCAGCGCATCCAGGGATTCCTGCATCAGAAGAAAAGCCTCTTCGCGATCGCCAGGACCAGCAGCGTATACCCGGCGGCGAGCAGGTCGTCGAACATCACGCCAAATCCGCCCTTGAAGCGTTTCTCGAAGCCGCAGATCGGCGGCGGCTTGACCACGTCGAAGGCGCGGAACAGAAAGAATGCGGCGGCCTGCCACCGGGGATCGTCCGGACACAGGGCGAGGACCAGGAGGAACGCCACGACCTCGTCCCAGCACATCGAGCCATGGTCGGCGATGCCCAGGTGGCGTCCGGTGAGCTCGCAGGCCCAGATGCCGACGGCGAACAGGAACGCGAGCAGGCCGAACAGGACGAGCGGTTCGTAGGCCTTGCCGATCAGGAACCAGACCGGCAACGCCACCAGCGTGCCCGCAGTGCCCGGCGCAAATCGGGACAGCCCGGCGCCAAAGCCAAGGGCGATGAAATGCGCCGGGTGGCTGAAGGCGAAGCGCGCGTCCGGGCGAAAGACGATCTCGTTCATGCGACGAAATGGTCGTAGCCCTGCGGCACCAGCATCTGGACGCCAGAGGCATCGAGCAGCACCAGCTTCGGCTCGCCGCGCTGGATCGAGCCGACGCGGCTCAGGCGCAGCAACAGTTCTGCGCCCAGCGCCTCGATCTCACCGCGATGCGCCTGGGGCGCGGTGAACACCAGTTCATAGTCGTCGCCACCAGCCAGCACGCAGCGAAGCTCGGTGTCGCGATCAGGGAACGAGGCGAACTTCGGCAAGTCCAGGTAACGCACCAGCGCCCCGGCGTGCGAGCGCGCCAGGATGTGGCCCAGGTCCTGCGCGAAGCCGTCGGAGACGTCGATCGCGCTGGTCGCGAGGCCCCGCAGGCGCTCGCCCAGTTCCACGCGCGGCTCCGGCAGGTGCAGGCGCGCGGCCGCCGCGGCGATGTCTGGCCGCGCCAGTCCCAGCGCAGCGCCGCCCAGTTCCCCAGACACCCAGATATCGTCGCCGGGCGCGGCGCCGGCGCGGTACAGGGCGAATCCCTGCGGTACTTCGCCAAAGATCGTGACGCAGACGGCGCACGGGCCGCGGGTGGTATCGCCACCGACCAGATCCACGCCGTAGCGCGCCGCGAGCGCGAAGAATCCCTCCGCGAAACCGCCGATCCAGGTTTCATCCGCTCGCGGCAATGCGAGCGCCAGCGTCGCCCAGCGCGGCGCGGCACCCATGGCAGCCATGTCCGACAGGTTGACGGCGAGCGCCTTATGGCCGATCGCACGCGGCTCGTCTGCAGCGCGGAAGTGGGTGCCCTCCGCAAGCAAGTCCGTGGACACCGCGAGGTCCATGCCGGCGCTGGCGCGGACCAGCGCGGCGTCGTCGCCAACGCCCAGCAGCGTGTGCCTGGCCGGGCGGTCGAAATGGCGTCGGATCAGCTCGAACTCGGAGGGCATGCCCTCAGGCCGCGTTTCCGGTCGCCTGTCCCGTCGCCTGCCGGGCGCGAGCGATCTCGTCGGCGCGCAGCTCGACGGCGAGCTTCTCCAGCACACCGTTGAGAAACTTGTGGCCGTCGGTGCCGCCGTAGCTCTTGCCCAGCTCGATGGCCTCGTTGATCACGACCTTGAACGGCGTGTCCGGGCGCTCGGCGAGTTCCCAGGCGCCGATCAGGAGCACCACGCGCTCGACCGGCGACAGCGAGGCGAGCGAGCGGGTCAGGTGCGGCGCGATACGCATCTCGAGCGCGTCGCGGCCATCGATCACGCCGCGGATCAGCGCTTCGGCAAACACCTGGTCGCAGCGCGGCCAGCCCTCCAGCGTGGTGGCATGCCCCGGCGGGTCGCCGCCGGCGAGCTGCCAGGCATAGAGCGCCTGCAGCGCGATCTCGCGCGAGGCGCGACGGCGGGAAGATTTTTGCGCCACCGGGCTACATCCAGCCGTCCGCCAGCCGGCGGCGCAGCTGCGCCATCTCGACCGCCACGCGCACCGCCTCCGCGCCCTTGTCCTTACGCGCGACCGCCTGCGCTTCGTCGTTGGTGGTGAGGATGCCGTTGGCGACCGGGATGCCAAACTCCAGAGCGACATCCATGACACCCCGCGCCGACTCGTTGCAGACAATCTCGAAATGGTAAGTGTCGCCGCGGATCACGGCGCCGACCGCAGCCAGCGCATCGAAGCGCCCCGACTGCGCCATCCATTGCAGCGCGAGCGGGATCTCCAGTGCCCCCGCCACCTCGACATACTCGACCTGCGCCCCGAACTTCGCGGCCTCGGCTCTGGCCGAGGCGAGCAGCAGGGCGCAGATTTCCTTGTTGAAGCGGGAATGAACGACACCCAGGCGCACTGCGGCAGCGGGGCTGACGCCGCCCGTGCCGCTCATGAGGTAGCCCGGTCGACGTAGCCGGTGACTTCCAGGCCGAAGCCGGCCATGCTGGGCATCTTGCGCGGCGAGGCCATCAGGCGCATGCGGCCGACGCCGATGTCGCGCAGGATCTGCGCCCCGATACCATAGGTGCGCAGGTCCATGTTGCGGCCCTCGGGACGCTTCTCCTGGGCGAGGCGCGCCTCCAGCGCGGCGTCCGTCTGGCTGCAGTTGAGCAGCACCACGACGCCCTCCCCCGCCTTGCGGATCGCCGCGAGGGCCCCGCCCACGCCCCAACTGTGGGTCCCCTGGCCGGCATCCAGCAGATCGAGCACCGACAGCGGCTCGTGCACGCGCACCAGCGTTTCGCGATCCTGCTGCGGAGCGCCCTGCACCAGCGCGAGATGCATGGATCCCGAAGGCAGGTCGCGAAAGGCCAGCAGGCGGAAATCACCCCAGACGGTGTGCAGTTCGCGATCGGAAACCCGGCGCACCAGAGATTCATTGGCGCTGCGGTACTGGATCAGGTCGGCGATGGTGCCGATCTTCAGGCCGTGCGCCGCGGCGAATTCGAGCAGGTCCGGCAGCCGCGCCATGGTGCCGTCGTCCTTCATGATTTCGCACAGGACCGCGGCGGGGGCGAGGCCCGCGAGGCGCGCCAGGTCGCAGCAGGCCTCGGTATGTCCGGCACGCACCAGCACGCCGCCGTCCTGCGCGACTAGCGGAAAGATGTGCCCGGGCTGGACGATGTCGGTGGGCTTCGCATCCTTCGCCGCTGCGACGCGCACCGTGAGCGCGCGGTCGTGTGCCGAGATACCGGTGGCGATGCCTTCGGCAGCCTCGATGGAGACAGTGAAGTTGGTGCCATGGCGCGAACGGTTCTGCGCCACCATCGGCGTGAGGCCGAGGCGCTCGGCGTGCGAGGCGGTGACCGGCATGCAGATCAGCCCTCGACCATGCTTTGCGAGGAAATTGATCTTCTCCGGGGTGACGAATTCGGCGGCGAACACGAGGTCGCCCTCGTTCTCGCGGTCCTCGTCGTCCACCAGCACGACGATGTTGCCGGCGCGGATCTCGGCGACGATCTCCGTGACCGGGCTCAGGGTGGCGGCTTCCCGTTTCATGGGGGCATTATAAAAAGAAACGGGGCCAGCGGCCCCGTTCTTTTTCCGCGCCTCGATGGCGGATCATTCCTCGGCGGCACCGGCGTCGGCCCGCTCGCCCAGCTTCTCGCGGATGCGGGCGCTCTTGCCCGAGCGCTGGCGCAGGAAGTAGAGCTTGGCGCGGCGCACGCTGCCCTTTCGCTTCACCTCGATCGAAGCGATCAGCGGCGAGTGGGTCTGGAAGGTGCGCTCCACGCCCTCGCCGGAGGAGATCGTGCGCACGATGAAGGAGGAACGCAGGCCGCGGTTCTTCTTCGCGATCACCACACCCTCGAAAGCCTGTTCGCGCTTCTTGTCGCCCTCGACCACGTTGACGCGCACCACTAGCGTATCGCCGGGGGAAAAGTCCGGGATCTGGCGGCCGATGCGTTTCAGTTCTTCGTTCTCGAGCGTCTGTATCAGGTTCATGTTCCGCTATCTCCACGTTCACCATGTTCGCCACGTTCTTGGCGCTGGAATTCCTCCAGCAGCTTCGCTTCTTCCGGGCCCAGCTTCCTCGACTGCAGCAGGTCCGGGCGCCTGAGCCAGGTCCTGCCCAGCGCCTGCTTCAACCGCCAGCGCCGGATGTTTTCGTGGTGCCCGGTCATCAGGACCTCCGGCACCTTCTCGCCCGCATGCACCTCGGGGCGCGTGTACTGCGGGCAATCCAGCAGACCGGTCGCGAACGACTCTTCCACCGCCGACTGTCCGTCGCCCAATGCCCCGGGCAACTGCCGCACCACCGCATCCATCACCCCCATCGCCGCGAGTTCCCCGCCCGAGAGCACGAAATCGCCCAGCGACAGCTCCTCGTCCACCCGGCGCCGGACCAAGCGCTCGTCCACGCCTTCGTACCTCCCGCAGATCAGCGTCAACGCCTCCCTGTCCGCCAGCTCCATCACTTTCGCGTGATCGAGCCTGCGTCCTTGCGGCGACAGGTAGACCACTTTCCCGCCGCCCGCCTGCTTCACCGCGTCCAGCGCCTTCTCCAGCGGCTCGGCCAGCATCACCATCCCCGGTCCGCCCCCATAAGGGCGGTCGTCGATGCTGCGGTAATTGTCAGCGGTGAAATCGCGCGGATTCCATGCCTGCAACCGCCACAACCCCGCCTGCAATGCCCGGCCGGCGATACCGCCCTGCGTCAACGCCCCGAACATCTCGGGAAACAGCGTGACCACGTCAAACCGGATCACCAGTCCGCCTCCCATTCCACTTCGATGCGCCTCGCGACCGGGTCCACGTTCCGCACCACCGCGGCCACCCAGGGCAACAGGCGCCCGGCTCGCGCCGGCGCATCCGCTGTGTCTAACATTGCCGCCACTTCCATCACGTCGTGCGCGCCGTAGAAGGACATCGCCTGCACCGTCCCCAGCACCACGCCCTTCGTGTTCACCACTTCCATCCCGATTAGGTCGGCGTGGTAGTAGTGCCCCGCATCCGGCTCAGGCAGCTCATTACGCGCCACCGCTACCGTCCTGCCCTTCAGCCGGAGCGCCGCGTCGCGGTCTCCAAGCCCGGCCAGCTTCGCCAACAGCGTGCCGGAATGTTCCTTCGCTTCCAGGACCCGGTACTCGACGCCGTCGATCCACCAACTCCCGCAGGCGCCGAGCGCCTGGACCGGCTGAAATACCTTGATCCAGCCAAGCAACCCGTATGGGCCGGCAACCCGTCCCATCTCCACCAGGTTCGGGGGTGGACTAAGCGGCCTTCTTGGACTTACCAAACTGCTTCACCAGGCGCTCCACCGTCGAGGAACACTTGGCGCCCTTGCTTTCCCAGTGCTTCACGCGCTCGACGTCGATGCGCAGCGATTCCCGGCCGGCAGGGGCTTTGGGGTCGTAGAAGCCCACGCGCTCCAGGAACTTGCCCGAAACGGCGCGACGGGAATCGGCCACCACCAGGTGGAAGAAGGGACGCTTGTTAGCGCCGCCGCGCGCCAGTCGGATCACAACCATTTGAACCCCTGAGACTGCGAAAGGGAACGGATTGTACACGCCTATCCCGGCGTGCAGGACGAAAACGCAGGTGAAAAGTAAAGTAAAAATATATAACTTTGTTACTTAGTGTCGTTTTTACTATAATTCCTGAATGCCGACGATCCGGGTCGACCCTGAAGTATTCGAGGGGCTGCAGAAGCTGGCCAAGCCCTTTGTCGATTCGCCGAGTTCGGTCATCCGCCGCTTGCTCGAGGACCAGGGCGTGCTTGCCAAGCGCCCGGAAGCGGCCGCGCAGTCCGCGGCCACCGAACCGCTGCCGACCGCAGGCCTGACGCCGCAGCCGGTGTTCGAGGCCTACCTGCTGTGGGTACTCCAGCGCCAGCCGGGCGGTCACGCGCACAAGCGCGACGCCACGCACGAAGTGGTCAAGCGGATGATGCACGACGGGCATATCGGCGCTGCGGACCAGGAACTCGTCAGCACTGGGGAAACGAAGGCCGAGAACACCATCTCGTGGGCCCGCAATGCGCTCAAGGATCGGGGCTACCTCAGTCGCGCCGCGCGCCGGGGCATCTGGGAACTGACCTCCGAGGGGGCCGAGGCGGCGAAACAGGTTGTCCTGCCGAAGCGCTGAACCCACGCCGGGCCGCTAGCGCATGCCCGGTAGCATGCCCTTCATGTTGCGCATCATCCGCCCGAGGTTGCCGCCCTTCATCATTTTCATCATCTGCTGCATCTGCTCGAACTGCTTGAGCAGCCGGTTCACTTCCTGGACCGGAACCCCGGCGCCGGTGGCAATGCGCCGCTTGCGCGAAGCCTTGATTAGGTCGGGATGGACGCGCTCCTTCTGCGTCATCGAATTGATGATGCCCTCGATGCGGCGGAACTGGCCGTCATCCTGCAGCTGCGCCGGGTTGATCTGCCCCATCAGCTGCGCCGGCAGCTTGTCGGCGAAGGCCGAGAGCCCGCCCATCTTTTTCATTTGCTGGATCTGGCCTTTGAAGTCCTCCAGGTCGAAGCCCTTGCCCTTCCTCACCTTGTCGGCGAGCGCCTTCGCCTGCTCGACGTCGACCTGCTTGTGTGCCTCCTCCACCAGCGACAGGATGTCGCCCATGCCAAGCACGCGCGAAGCCATGCGCTCGGGATGGAAGGGTTCCAGGCCCGAGAGCTTGACCTCCTTCAGCGCCAACCACTGAGTCCGGAACAAGCCGGCTATGTCCGCGCCATCCATGATTCTGCGCAAACCCTCCTAAGCGTCCTGAACGACCTCCTTGATTTTTCCAAGCT
>SXNB01000208.1 GCA_005777205.1 Burkholderiales bacterium
ATGAGCGGGATCTCGCCCATGTAGACCTCCTGCTCCTTCACCTCCTTGGGCACCGGCCGCGGCGAATCCTTGTCCATGATCACCAGGCGCACCTTAGCGCGCAGCGGGCTGGCGTAGGTCAGGCCGCGCTGCTGGCACTCCTTGACGTCGAACGGTGGCTCGCCCAGCTGGAAGCTGACGAACTCCAGGCGCGCGTTGTCGGAATGCGAGGAGATCGGGAAGATCGAGGTGAACGCGGCCTGCAAGCCCTCGTTGCGCCGCCCCTCGGGTGCCACGTGCGCCTGGAGGAACGCGGTGTAGGACTCGAGCTGGGTCGCCAGCAGGAACGGCACGTCCTGCACGATGGCGCGCTTGGCAAAGCTCTTGCGGATGCGTTTACGCTCGGTCAGAGAATAGGTCATTAAAGCTCCAGTGGGGCAAGCGGCTCAGAGATCAGGGGAAAGGCCACGCACGGGTCGCGCGGCCTTTCCTGTGGCCTCGGTCCGGGAACGGCCTGGGCCGCTCCCGGAGTCCGAATGCGTCATGCGTTACTTGATCTCGACCTTCGCGCCGGCATCCGCCAGCTTCTTGGCGACGGCGGCGGCCTCGGCCTTGGCGACGCCGTCCTTGACGGCCGTGGGCGCGCCGTCCACGAGGTCCTTGGCTTCCTTCAGGCCCAAGCTCGTCACGTCCCGCACCGCCTTGATGACGTTCACCTGGTTCTCGCACGCCGCCAGCAGCATCACGGTGAACTCGGTTTGCTCCTCTGCCGCAGCGGCAGCCGCGCCGCCGGCCGCCGGGGCCGCGACCGAAACCGCAGCCGCAGCGGAGACGCCGAACTTCTCTTCCATGTCCTTGATGAGCTGCGAAAGCTCCAGGACGGTCAGCTTCGAGACTGCTTCCAAAATCTGTGCACGTTCCATCATCTGCTCCGTATGTTTTCCAAAAGTTCCTGAAATGAGATCCATCAGCGGCACTGAATCAGGCCGCGGCTTTTTCCTTCGCGTCGCGAACCGCGGCGAGCGTGCGGACGAACTTGCCCGGCACCTCGTTCATGGTCCGCACCAGCTTCGCCATCGGCGCCTGCATGGTGCCCAGCAGCTTCGCCAACAACTCCTCGCGGCTCGGCATCGTCGCCAGCGCCTTGACGTCCTTGGGGGACATCAGGACGTTGGGCATCGCGCCGCCCTTGATCACGAAGAGCTGGTTGTCCTTGGCGAATTCCGCCAGCAGCTTTGCACCAGACACCGGGTCCTGCGAGATGCCGTAGATCAGCGGCCCGACCATCTGGTCGGACAGCTTCTCGAACGGCGTGCCTTTGACGGCACGCCGCGCGAGAGTGTTCTTCAGCACCCTCAGGTAGATGCCCGAAGTGCGCGCCTTGGCGCGCAGCTTGGTCACCGCACTGACGCCGAGGCCGCGATACTCTGCGACGATCATCGTCTGCGCCTTGGCGATCTGCGCGGCGATCTCCGCTACGACCGCCTGCTTCTGCTCAAGATTGAGACCCAAGGTCTACCTCCTTGCTCGTTGATGAAAAGGAAGCCCCACGTCCTTAGAACCCGGACCTTCCAGCCATGGCGACCTTGAATCGGGAACCTCATTCCAGTTCCTTCCTCGGGACCGCCGTCTGCGTAGGAAACTGCTCGATTAAGCCCTTCGCCCGCGAGCTCCTACGGTCTTTGACAGCAGCCGCCCCGATGCGCAGGGGCGACGGCCCAAAGTACTTTTCGTTTCTACTGCTGCGCCTGCGCCCCGAGCGAGGACGGATCCACCTTCACGCCCATGCCCATCGTGCTCGACACCGAAAGCTTCCTCAGGTAAATACCCTTCGTGTTCGTCGGCTTATAGCGGTTCAGCGCTTCGACCAGCGCCGCGAGATTGTCGCGCAGCTGCTCGGGACTGAACGAAGCGCGGCCGATGGTGCACTGGATCACGCCCGCCTTGTCGGCACGGAACTGCACCTGGCCGCCCTTTGCGTTCTTCACCGCACCCGCAACATCCGGTGTCACGGTGCCAACCTTGGGGTTCGGCATCAGGCCGCGCGGTCCCAGGATCTGGCCCAGCTGGCCGACCACGCGCATGGCCTCCGGCGCGGCGATGACGACATCGAAGTCCATCTTGCCCGCCTTTACCTGCTCGGCGAGGTCATCCATGCCCACCACGTCCGCACCCGCAGCCTTGGCCGCCTCTGCGCGCTCGCCCTGGGCGAAGACAGCGACGCGCACCTTCTTGCCGGTACCCGCCGGCAGCACGACTGCGCCGCGCACCGTTTGGTCTGACTTCTTCGCGTCGATGCCGAGGTTGACAGCGACATCGACCGACTCGTCGAATTTCGCAGTCGCGGTGTCCTTCACCAGCTTCATCGCTTCCAGCGCCGCGTAGACCTTGTCGCGGTCGACGCGAGTGGCGATCGCCTTCCGGCGCTTGGATTCGCTCATTTACATGCCCTCCACGATCACGCCCATGGAGCGCGCACTGCCGGCGACGGTGCGCATCGCGGCCTCGATGTCACCCGCGTTCAGGTCAGGCATCTTGACCTTGGCGATTTCCTCGACCTGCTTACGGGTGATCTTGCCTACTTTGTCGGTGTGCGGACGCGGGCTGCCCGATTCCAGGCCGGCCGCCTTTTTGATCAGCACGGTGACCGGCGGCGTCTTGATGATGAAGGTGAAGCTCTTGTCGGTGAAGGCCGTGATCACGACTGGCAGCGGCAGGCCGGGCTCGACCTTCTGCGTCTGGGCGTTGA